>JAIEMN010000008.1 GCA_019752115.1 Gemmatimonadaceae bacterium | reverse complement strand
CCGGGCGGACTGCCCGGTACCGGGGCGCGCGGGGCGGCGCGCGGGCTCGGCGCCGGCCTCAACCCCGATGATCCGCGCCGGGCGGCCCTCGAAAAGCGACTGCAGGAGCGGTTGCTCGTCGTTGTGCGCCAGCGCCTCAACCTCACCGACGAGCAGGTGACGCGGTTGCAGGACGTGGCCAGCAAGACGGAATACGAGCGGCGCGCCCTGCGGCGCGATGAGCTCACCGCGCGCTTCGCCATGCGACAGGAGTTGCTGGCGGGCGACAAGGCCAACGAGGCCAAGGTGGCCGACCTGCTCGAGCAGCTGCCGCGCCTCGAGCGCCGTCGCGTGGATCTCATGGAGCGCGAGCAGCGGGAACTCGCGAAGTTCCTCTCGCCGCTGCAGCGCGCGCGCTACTTCGGCCTGCAGGACGAACTGCGCCGCGGGATGCAGGAACTGCAGCAGCAGCGGCTGGCGGCACCGGACTCCGCGGGCGCCGGACGCAACGGCCTCGGTGGTGGACTGCGTCGGAATCGGCTGCGCCCACCGCCGCGCTGAGTAGCGGCGCGTCGCCGCACGTGATATCCTGAGGGCTCGCGATCGACCCGCGTGTCGATGCGAGCCCAGATGGCGGAATTGGCAGACGCAGGGGACTCAAAATCCCCCGACCGCAAGGTCTTGTGGGTTCGACCCCCACTCTGGGCATGCGCACGCTCCGCACGCAGCCGCCGTATTCACACGGGGTTGAGTTCCGGGGAGCGCGGGCCGAGATTACCACCGCGCCCGTGCATCGTCTTGTGCGGGTAGTGCCTCGGTTGTGCCCGATGGGGTGTAGCTCAATGGCAGAGCATCCGACTGTTAATCGGACGGTTGGTGGTTCGAGTCCACCCGCCCCAGTGTGCGCGAAGCCCGGTCTCCCTCAGGGGAAACCGGGCTTCGTGCGTTGGGTAGTACGGCGGAGCCTGGCCCCGCCGCAGTTCGCGGCAGCCATCCCGTTGAGTAGCTTCCGCCCACGCCGTCATCATCCGGTGACGCGTTGACCTCATTTGCCCTCTCGCCATGTCGCTTTCCGTCCAGCTGTCGCACACCGCGCCGGCCGCACTCGAGACGCCACTGTTGGCCGTCGTGCTTCCGGCCGATCCTACCATGGATGCCGGGTTGACCGGGATCGACGCCACCGTCCAGGGCGCCATCGGGCGAGCGATCGCGCGGCGGGACTTCCGTGGTGGTCGTGATGAGACGCTCTTCCTGATGGGCGGCGAGGGCGGGGTGCAGCGCGTGCTGCTGGTGGGTCGCGGCGCGGGCGCCATCACGCGCACTGCGGCGCGGCGCGCGGCGGCGATCGCGGCGCGGCAGGCCAACAAGATCGGCACCGGCGCGATGCACATCTGGAGCCCGGACGCCGACGCGGCGGCTGTGGAAGGCTTTGTGGTGGGCGCCGCGGCTGGCACCTGGCAGTATCCCGATCTGCAGACCCCGCCGCCCGAAAAGGATCGGCGTGCGCGCCTGACGAGTATCACCGTGGTCACCGCCGATGCGCCCGGCGTGCGCGATGCGCTCGATGCCGGGGTGGCGATCAGCGAAGGGCAGGCGATTGCCAAGCGGCTCGGCCAGATGCCCGGCAACGTCTGCACGCCCGAAACGTTTGCGCAGGTGGGTCGCGAGATCGCGGCACGGCACGGCATGCAGATCACCGTGCTCGGTCGTGCCGAGATGACCGCACTGAACATGGGCTCCTTCCTCTGCGTCGCGCAGGGCACGCCGGAAGATCCCAAGCTCGTGGCACTGGAGTATCGCGGCGGGCCGAGCGATCAGAAGCCCATCGTGCTCGTCGGCAAGGGCCTGTGCTTCGATACCGGTGGCATCTCCATCAAGCCGGCACCGGAGATGGAGTGGATGAAGTTCGACATGGCCGGCGCCGCCGGCGTCATGGGCGCGATGGAGGCCATCGGTCGGCTCAAGCTCCCGGTGAATGTCGTGGGCCTCGTGGGCTCTACGACCAACATGCCCTCGGGCACCGCGGTGAAGCCGGGCGATGTCGTGCGCGCCATGAACGGCAAGACGATCGAGATCATCAATACCGACGCCGAAGGACGACTCGTCCTCGCCGACGTGCTGGCGTACGCGAAGCGCTTCGATCCGGCTATCGCGATTGACGCGGCAACGCTGACCGGGGCCATCGTGATTGGCCTGGGCCACAACGCCGTGGGCGTGTTCGGCAACGAGCAGGCCGCGATCGACGAAGTGCTCGCCGCGGGCAACGCCGCCGGTGAGCCGGGGTGGTCGCTGCCGATGTTCGACGAGTACAAGGAACAGATCAAGTCGGACGTGGCGGACCTCAAGAACACCGGCGGTCGCGCCGCTGGCTCGATCACGGCCGCGCTCTTCCTGCAGGAGTTCGTCGACGGCTTCCCCTGGGTGCATCTCGATGTCGCCGGCACGGCGTACTCGCAGAGCGATCTCGGCTGGATTCCCAAGGGGCCAACCGGCACGCCGGTGGGCACGTTCGTGGAAATCGCACGGGCTCGCGCGCGCCGGTGATTCGCGCCATGGCGATGCGCCATCTCGTGGCGGTGGGTGTGGCGTGGCTGATGCCGCTCACGCTCTCCGCCCAGGTGGATACCACCAAGCGCCAACCGCCACGCGACAGCGTCAAGCTGGCCGCGCCGGCGGCGTCGCCGGCGCAGCCGCCCATGTCGCCCGCCGACTCGGCGGCTGAGCGGATCCGCCAGCGCAATGCGCGCATCGCCGATAGCCTGCGCCTCGACAGTCTCGACAAGGCGGTGAAGGGCGACACCATCAAGGCGCCGCTCGCCCGCTTCGAGATGCCGCATGATGTGGAGCTCTCGCCCCGTCTGCGCTTCTCCCGTGAACAGATCCTGCAGACCGGCGCCGAGAACATCGTCGACATTCTCGACAAGGTGCCGGGCATCACGACCTATCGCAGCGGCTGGACCGCCGGGCTGCACGCGGCCACCTATCTGGGCGATGGCGCGCGACTCCGCCTGTTCCTCGACGGCGTAGAACTCGATCCCATCGGATCGCGCAGCCGCGGGCTCGAGGATCTGACCGACATCGCGCTCTGGACGCTCGACGAACTGGTCATCGAGCGAACGCCGGGTGAGGTGCGGGTGTGGATGCGCACCTGGACCGTCACCAAGACGATTCCGTACACCCGCGTGGACATCTTCACCGGCGATCTGAACACCAACGCGTTTCGTGGCCAGTTCGCGCGCCGCTGGCGCAACGGCATGCTGTTGCAGCTGGGCGGACAGCAGGTGGCAACGCAGACCGGTCGCGTCTCGGCGTTCACGACCAGTGGCGTCTCGCGCGGACGCGGCGACGGCACGCTCCAGGGATTCCTGTTTCGCACCGGATGGTCGCGCGGCAAGATGAGCGTGGACCTCTTCGCGCAGGCCGTCTCGCGCGACCGCGATCCACACACGGCGCGTGAAGGGTTTACCGACCTCCCGGGTTTCAAGGGCCAACGGCGCGATGGCTACCTGCGACTGGGCTACGGCGACACCACGCGCGGGTTCTGGGCGCAGGCGCTCGTGCAGGCGCTGCGCAGCAAGATCGACAACAAGGACAGCGTGCTCATCGTCGGCAAGGATACGACGAAGATTCAGATGGACACCGTCACCGGTCGGACGCAGCAGGTCGCGGCGGTGGGGTATCGCGGACGGAACTGGCAGCTGTCGCTGACCGACCGGCTGCGCGTTCAGCCGGGGTACAGCCAGCACGCCCCCGCGCTGCGCGGCAGCTACTCGCTCGGCATGCTCGACGCGGGGCTGTGGGTGGAGCGGAACGGACGGGATTCGACCGAGCGGGCCGAAGCGTTCGTGCGGGTGCAGCCGCTGGCGTGGCTCCGCCTCACGACCGCGTACAGCCGGCGCAGTCCGAACGATTCCACGTTGCGCCCGGTGAACAATGCATCGCGCGCCGAAGCCGCCGTGCGCTTCCGCCGCCTGTGGCTGGGCGGTGGGCTGATCAGGACCGATCGCGCGGTGTATCAGAACCTGCCGCTGCTCGGGTTGCCGAACATCGAGATTGCCGCGGCGCCGTCGCAGGGGATTCTCGCGTCCGCGCAGGGCATCCTGTACAAAGCCATCCAGATGGACCTGCAGGCGGTGCGCTGGAACACCGGTCAGTACAATCGCCCACGCACCGCGGTGCATGCGGAGCTCGCTGTCGTGACCGATTGGCGCAAGCGCTTTCCGAAGGGCGAGTTTGGCCTGAACACGCGCATCATGTACGACCGGCGCGACGGCGTACCGTTCAACTACGGCACCGTGGCGACGCCGGAGCTGCAGGTGACTGAGGTGGCGCAGGTGGTCACCGGGCTGCTCGAGATCCGCATCCAGCAGGCCACCCTGTTTTACGAGTACCGCAACCTCACCGGCGGGGCGTACGAACAGATTCGCGGCATCACGATGCCGCCGGCGGTCCAGCTGTACGGGATGCGCTGGACCTTCTTCAACTGAACACGTCCGGCTCATGCCCCCTGAGCGTCGCGTATGGTTGACGTTGCTCTCGGGACGCGTTTCATTGCCGCCAGCATGATTCGCTCCATGACTGGCTTCGGCCAAGCCGAAGGCACCGTCGGATCGCTGCGGGTGATCGTGGATGTGCGCACGGTCAACCACCGATTCTTCTCGCCCAGCATCAAGCTCCCGGGGAGCTTTTCGCGCTGGGAAACGGACGTGCGCGAAGCGATGCGGCTCAAGGTGAGCCGCGGGCACGTCACCCTCTCGGCGCGCGCGGAGCGCCTGACCGACTCGCCCATCGCAATTGACGAGGCGCGGTTCGCGGCGGTGGTGACGCAGCTCAAGACACTGGTGGATCGCTACGCGCTCGCCGGCGGCGTGGACCTCGCGAGCGTGCTGCGCATGCCCGACGTGCTCGCGGCGACCCGGGAGGACGATGCGACGGGCACCGTGGAGGAGCTCGTCGGCATCGTGGATCGCGCCCTCGAGGCGCTCGCGAAGTCCCGGGCCGAAGAAGGCCATCGGCTGGCCACCGTGCTGCGTCAGCGGCTCGATGTGATCGAAGGGGCGCTGCAGCGCATTGGCGCGCGCGCACCGGAGCGGCTGGTGGCGCATCGTGACCGGCTGCGAGCCTCCGTCCGTGAGCTGACCGAGGGGCTGACCATCGACGAAACGCGGCTGGCGCAGGAGATCGCGATTCTGGCCGACCGCATGGACGTGGCCGAGGAGCTCGATCGCTTTCACTCGCATCTGGCGGCCTTTCGGGGCGCCCTGGCGGAGGCCGACGGCGAACCCGTCGGGAAGCGGCTCGGTTTCCTGCTTCAGGAAATGCTGCGCGAGGCGAATACCACGGGCAGTAAGGCCGCCGATGCGGCCATCCTCCATGAAGTCGTCGGACTGAAGGAGGAGCTGGAACGGATCCGCGAGCAGGTCGAGAACCTCGAATGACCACCTTTCCGGTCATCCTGTCCGCCCCGTCCGGTGGCGGAAAGACAACAATCGCGCGCCGTCTGCTGGAGCGGCGTGCCGACCTGGGTTATTCTGTCAGTTGCACGACGCGCGCCCCCCGCGAAGGTGAGGTGGACGGGCGTGATTACCGGTTCCTCTCTCCAGAGGCGTTCCTGGCCGCACGGGATGCGGGCGAGTTCGCCGAATGGGCTGAGGTCCACGGGAATTACTATGGGACCCTGCGCTCACAGGTGCGGGATGTGTTGGCCAGTGGCCGGCACGTACTCATGGATATCGACGTGCAGGGGGCGCGACAGTTCCATCTCGCGTTTCCCGAAACGGTACTGATCTTCGTGCTGCCACCGTCCGGCGAGGTGCTAAAAAGCCGCCTCACGGCGCGGAAGAGCGAAGATCGCGAGCGGTTGCTCGTGCGTCTGCGAAACGCGCGCGCCGAACTGGGGGAAGTGGGACACTATCACTACGTGGTGGTGAACGACGACCTCGAGCGGGCCGTGAAGCAGGTGAGTGCCATCATTGATGCCGAAGGGCTGCGCCACGACCGGGTGCAGGAAGTCGAAGCGCAGGTCGAGGCGCTCATCGCGCAGCTCGAACAGGAAATTCACGTCTTCAGCAGGGGCGACTGACGTATGCAGGTGTTTACGCCGACCGAAGTATCGAAGCACGCGGCCAACAAGTATCTGAGTGTGCTCATCGCGGCCAAGTTTGCGCGCCGCCTCAACGAATTTCCCCGCGACCGCTCGCTGCACGAGAAGAAGCTGACGACGCGCGCCCTCGAGGAGCTCTCCGGCGGGTCGATCGAGTACAAGGTCGTGCCGCGCCGCCCGACGGCCTGAAGCCAGTCGGCGTCGTAGTCCCCGCGCCGCGCCGAGACCCTCGTCCCGGCGCGGCGCGTTTTCTCCCCCTCACGTTCCTTCCGGGCTCTCCTTCGCGTGGACGCCAAAGACCGCCTGCGGCGCTATCTCGAGCAACGCCGCGAACTCGGTGAGTCCGAGTTCGTGCTCGACACGCTGTCAGTCGAGGACGTGATGCGCATGGTGGGCGTGCGGGGGGCGTCGGCCGCGCGGGCAGAGACGCGCGGCGATTCGCGTGCGGACACGCGTGCGGACACGCGCGCGGAAGCCCGTGCGGCCTCGCGACTCGAAAGCCGCCCCGAGACGGCGGCGGACGCACCCGAGTCCGCACCGGCCGCAGCACCGCCCCCAGCCCCGTCGGTCCGCTTCAGTGGCGACGCCAGCACCGACTGGCGCAGCACCTTGCAGGCGGAGGCCCCGCAGGGCGCCCGGCCGGCCCCCGTCCCCGTGCCAGCCGCTGGCGGCCGGACCGAGCTGCCGCCGTGGCTGGCGGCGCTGGGCGCGCCCGCGGGGCTGGAAGCCGGCCGGCTGCAGGTGGCCGAGCTGCTCCCCGAAGTAGCGGCCAGCACCACGCTGGAGCACATCGCCGCGCACGTCACCGCCTGTCAGCGGTGCGGCCTCCACAAGACGGCACGCAACGCGGTGCCCGGCGAGGGCAATCCGCAGGCCGAGGTGCTCTGCGTGGGCGAAGCGCCGGGCGCCAACGAAGACGAACAGGGACGCCCGTTCGTGGGCGAAGCCGGCCAGTTGCTCAACAAGATCCTGGGCGCCATTCAGCTCACGCGCGACGGGGTCTACATCTGCAACGTCCTGAAGCACCGTCCGCCCGGCAATCGCGATCCGCTCCCCGACGAAGTCGCCGCCTGTCAGCCGTACTTGCTGCGACAGATCGAGCTCGTGAAGCCCAAGGTGATCATCGCCTGGGGGCGCTTCGCCGCGCAGACGCTAATGCAGACCACGACCGGCATCGGCCAGCTCCGCGGGCAGATTCATCGCTATCACGGCGTCCCGCTCATTGTGACCTATCATCCGGCGGCCCTGCTGCGCAACGAGGCGTGGAAGCGCCCGACGTGGGAGGATGTGAAGCTCGCGCGGCGCGTCCTCGACGCGGCGCGCGACGCCGCCGGCCCCAGTGTGTCCTGATATGACCAGTCTTCCGGTTCCCGTTTCGAATCAGCAAGTGGCCGCGCGCGATCCGTTCAAGGAACGTGGCGCGCCCTGGTCGCGTGAAGCCGAGCAGGCGGTGCTCGGCGCCATGCTGCTCGACCCCGACGCGATCATGCGCGTCACCGAACATGTCGACGACACGATGTTCTGGCTGGAAGGGCATCGTCGGCTCTTCCGGGCCATGGTCGCCATCACGGAGCGCGGCACCGGCGTCGATCCGATCACGTTGGCGGCGGAGCTCGAGCAGAAGCAGGAACTCGAACACGCCGGCGGGCGCGAGTACATCGCCTTCCTCCTCGACGCGTCGCCGACGGCGGCGCACGTGGAGTATCACGCACGCATCGTGAAGGAGAAGGCGCTGCTGCGGCGCCTCATCGAAGTCAGCACCGAGATCGTCACCGAAGCCTATGAGTCGCGGTTGCCGGCGTCGGATCTCCTCGATGCCGCCGAGTCCCGCATCTTTTCGCTGGGGCAGCAGAAGGAGAAGACGGGCTTCACGCGCATCAAGGAGCTGCTGTGGCCCGCCATGGAGAAGCTCGAGGCGCTCGCGCAGCGCGATCAGACGGTGACCGGGGTGCCGACCGGCTTCACCGAACTCGATCAGATGACGTCGGGCTTCCAGCCGGCCGACCTGATCATCGTGGCCGCGCGTCCGTCGATGGGCAAAACGGCGTTCACGCTCAATATCGCGCAGCACGCGGCCATTACCGCCAAGGTACCCACGGCGTTCTTCTCGCTCGAAATGAGCAAGGAGTCGCTCGTGCAGCGTATGCTGGCGTCGGAAGCGCTCATCGACGCGCAGGCGTTGCGTAAAGGTGGTAGAGCGCTCGACGAATCGATGCCACGTCTCGCGCAGGCGGCTGGTATTCTGAGCCATGCGCCCATTTTCATCGACGACACCCCCGGCATCACCATTCTCGAGATGCGCGCCAAGGCGCGACGCCTCAAGAAGGATCACGATCTCGGGCTCATCATCGTGGACTACCTGCAGCTCATGACCGGACCCGCCGGCGTGGAGAACCGTCAGCAGGAAGTCTCGCAGATCTCGCGTGGCCTCAAGGCCATCGCGAAGGAACTCGGCGTGCCCGTCGTGGCGCTGTCGCAGCTCTCGCGTGCACCCGAACAGCGCACCGGCGACGACAAGGGGCGCCCCCAGCTCTCCGACCTGCGTGAGTCGGGCGCCATCGAGCAGGACGCCGACGTCATCATGTTCATCTTCCGGCAGGAAGTGTACGCCGAACGCGATGAGAACGGCCGGCTCAAGGATCCGAGCGTGGAAGGCCGCGCCGAAATCATCATCGGCAAGCAGCGAAACGGCCCGATCGGCAGTGCGCGGCTCTACTTCCACAAGCAGTACACGCGCTTCGACAACTTCTCGAACCGGCAGCCGCCGCCGGAGCTCGGCGGTGGGGGCGGCTATGGGGGCCCGCGACTCGTGAAGGGGCCCGACGACTTCAGCGGCACGCCGTTCTGATGGCGGCGTGGTCCTGCTGATGGCGAAGGCCAAGTCCGTCTATCGCTGCACCGAGTGCGGCGCCGAGTATCCCAAGTGGGCCGGCCGCTGCGAAAGCTGCGGCGCCTGGAACACACTGGGCGAGGAAGTCGTCGCCGCCGCGCCGGTCAGCAAGCGCACCGCCGCGCGCGCGGCGGCGGGCATCGCCGGCAACACGGTCACGTTGGGCACCGTCACGGCCGCCGCCACGCCGCGCTGGCGCACGGGGCTCGACGAATTCGACTTTGTGCTGGGCGGCGGCATCGTGCCCGGGTCCATGGTGCTCGTGGGCGGCGAGCCGGGCATCGGGAAGAGCACGCTGCTGCTGCAGGTGGCGGCGCGCCTCGAAAGTGCGGGGCAGAGCGCCCTCTACGTGAGCGGCGAGGAAAGCGCGCTCCAGGTACGGCTGCGCGCCGATCGCCTGGCCGAAGATGCCAGCGGCGTGTCGCTCTACACCGAAACATCGCTCGAAACCATTCTGGCGACGGCCTCGCAGGCGCTCCCGAATGGCAAGCGCCCCAGTGTGCTCATCGTGGACTCCATCCAGACGGTCCACACCGAACTGCTGGAAGGCGCACCGGGCAACGTGGGGCAGGTGCGCGAGTGTGCGGCGCGGCTGATGCGCTTTGCCAAGGACACCGGCACCGCCGTGTTCGTGATTGGCCATGTCACCAAGGGTGGCGGGATTGCCGGTCCCAAGACGCTCGAACACATCGTCGACACGGTGCTGTACTTCGAGGGGGATGGCACGCTCGATCATCGCGTGCTGCGCGCCACGAAGAACCGGTTCGGTAGCGTCGATGAGATCGGCGTCTTTCGCATGGTCGGCACCGGCCTCATTCCGGTCGAGAATCCGTCGGCACTCTTTCTCGGTGACCGCCGCGAGGTCGCCAGCGGCAGCGCGGTGTGTGCGCTCATGGAGGGCACCCGGCCGGTGCTGGTGGAGGTGCAGGCGCTCGCCGCACGGGCCGGCTTCGGCACGCCGCAACGCGTGGCCAACGGCATTGATGCGCGACGACTCGCGCTCTTGCTCGCCGTGCTGGACAAGCGCGGCGGCTTCTCGTGCGCGCAACTCGATGTGTTCTGCAACGTGGTGGGCGGGATGCGGGTGCAGGAACCGAGCGTGGATCTCGCGGTGGTCGCGGCCCTCGCGTCTAGTGTCGTCGATCGCCCACTGCCCGCGCAGGCCATCTTTCTCGGCGAGCTGGGCCTCGGCGGTGAAGTGCGCCCGGTCTCGCAGGTGGAGCGTCGCCTCGCCGAAGCGGCCAAGCTGGGGATGACGAGTGCCTATCTTTCGGATCGCGCGCTGCCGCGGCGTGCCCCCGGGGACATTCGCCTGATCGGCGTCCGCACCCTCGGGGATGTCCTGCAGCGCACCGTCGGCAAGGATGCGGACACCTTTGCGGGCACGAATGCAGGAACCCCTGCCGGAAGACATGCATGACTGATGACGCCCTGCCGGCTCCGCGCCGGATCATCCCACCGCCGGTGGTGGCCTCTCGCGCTGACGGGGCCAGCCCCGCCGACGAGGTCGTGCGCGATGTCGGCGTGGTGATCGTCGCCGGCGGCTCGGGCAAGCGCACGGGGAGCACCGAACTCAAGCAGTTCCGCTGGGTGTCGGGCAAGCCGGCGCTGCTGCACAGCGTGCAGGCCTTCATGGCGCGCCCCGATGTGGCGGTGGTGGTGGTGGTGTTGCCAAAGGCGTACGCCGCGGATCCGCCACCCTGGCTGTTCCAGTGCGACGTGGATCGCCTGCTGGTGAGTGTGGGCGGCAGCGAACGCCACGAAAGCGTCGTGAATGGGCTCGAGGATCTCCCCGAGGAAGTGAGCATCGCCGTGGTGCACGATGCTGCACGGCCGCTCGTCACCGACGGCACGATTGATCGGGTGATTGCCGAGGCGCGCAAAGGCCACGGGGCCATTGCGGCGCTGCCCGTCGTGGACACGCTCAAAGAGGTGAATGAGGCCGGCGAGATCGTGCGCACCGTCGATCGCACGCATCTGTGGCGTGCCCAGACCCCGCAAGCGTTTCCGCGACTCATGCTCGAAGAGGCGCACATTGCGGCGCGTCGGGATCGCGTGGGAGCAACCGATGACGCGGCCCTCTGCGAGCGGCTTGGCCGCAAGGTGGTCGTCGTGCGCGGCAGTGAACGCGGCATGAAGATCACCGAAGAAGGCGATTTCGCGCGGGCTGAGGCCCTCAGCATGCTCCCCGAGTGAGCGACACGTGGCACGGCATGCGTGACGCACTGACGGTTCCGTTCTGGTCGCCGGTCGAGGTGGAGGCGTCGCTGCGCGACACGATCCTGCACCTCGCGGAACGGCGCGTGCTCGCCTATCCCACCGAAACCGTGTACGGCTTCGGCACCGCGGTCGATCACGACAGCGTGGAAGCACTGGTGCAGCTGAAGGGGCGTCCGCCCGGCAAGCCGTTCCTGCTGCTCATCGGCGACCCGGCGCAGGTCGGCCGTCTCGATCTGCACCTGCCGACCTATGCCGCCCATCTGGCGGCCCGCTTCTGGCCGGGGCCGCTCACGCTCGTGCTGCGTGGCGGCGATCATCGGGTGCACCCGCGGCTTCGTGGTCCCGAGGGCGGAGTCGCCGTGCGGTGGACACCGCATGAGGGACTGCGCCGTTTGCTGGCCGCCTATGGCGAACCCATCACCAGCACGAGCGCCAATCGCCCCGGGGTACCGCCGGCCATGATCGCCTCTGAGATTGTGCAGCAGTGGCCGGAAGCCATCCACCGCGGTCTGCTGCGCGTGCTCGACGGCGGTCGGTTGGCGCCGTCGCCCCCGTCCACGGTCGTGGACTGCACCGGTCGCCGTCCGCGCGTCATTCGCCCAGGCGTGCTCTCGGCGGCGCAGCTCCGTGACTGTGTGCCTGACCTCATCGGCGATACCTGAATCCGGCCTCGCGATGCATCTGCTCTTCATCTGCACCGGCAACACCTGTCGCAGCCCGCTCGCGGAAGCGATCGCGCGCCGACTCATTGCGGAGCGCGGCATTCCCGACGTCACCGTCGGCAGCGCGGGCACGAGCGCGTGGCCCGATGCGCCCGCCTCCGATGGGTCGCTGCTGGTCGCGCTCGAACATGGCATGGACCTCGGCGAGCATCGTGCGCGCACGTTGTCGCCCGAGCTCGTGGCGAGCGCGGATCTGCTGCTGGCCATGGGCCCGCACCATCTCGAACGCGCCGAGGCACTCGGGGGCACGGGGCGGAGCCATCTGCTCACCGCGTACGGCTCCGGACACGCGCGCGCCGTGAGCGACCCCTTCGGCGGCGATCTCGATGTCTACCGGGGGACCTACCAGGAGCTCGAGCAGGAGATCGGGCGGGTGCTCGATCGCATCATCGCGGGGCGGACGCCGCCGCATGCCTGAGGTCGCGCGCGGGCCGCTGACGGCGCGCGAACGGCCGCGTGGCCTCGTCATTCTCGGGCACCCCATCTCGCAATCGCGTTCGCCCGTCTTTCAGAACGCCGCGCTGGCGCACGCCGGCCTCGCGCTGACCTACGAGCGCCTCGACACGCCGCCGGACGCGCTCGACGCCACGCTGGCCCACTGCGCGGCCGCCGGGATCGGCGGCAATGCCACCGTGCCACTCAAGGAGTTGCTGTACGAGCGGTGCGCGCAGGTCTCGCCCATGGCCGCGCGCACGGGAGCCGTGAACACGTTCTGGTTCGAGGACGGCGCGCTCCTGGGTCACAACACCGATGTGGACGGCGCCCTCGCCACGATCGACGCGCTCGCGCCAAACGGCATCACCGGGCCGGTGGTCCTCCTCGGCGCCGGTGGTTCGGCCGCCGCGGTGTGCGTGGCGCTGGCGCAGCGCGGCGTGCGGGCACTCACGATCAGTGCGCGGACGCCCGCGCGCGCGGAAGCGCTGCTGGCCCGCGTCGGCTTGTCGGGCACCGTACTCGGCCCCGACGAGGTCGAGCTGCACCGCGTCGTGCGCGACGCCGCCCTCGTGATCAACACCACGCCGGTTGGCATGCGCGACGACGCGCTTCCGGTGGCCATCGAGCCGCTTGGCGCCGAGACGGCCGTGTACGACCTGGTCTATCGCGAGCAGGGCACCGCCTGGACGCGCGCCGCCGCGGCACGTGGTCTGCGCGCCGAGGATGGCCTGCGCATGCTGGTGGAGCAGGGGGCGGCCGCCTTTCACTGCTGGTTCGGCGAGGAGCCCTCGCGCGAGGTGATGTGGCGCGCTCTGGGGCACGCTGGACCGCCGGCGCCAGACGCCCCGCGCGGGTGATGGCATGCCCGCGTCCGTGACCGCGTCGCCCGCACGGCGGCTCACGCCGCGCCCGTCGCTGCTGCACGGGTTGTGGTCGCTCCTCCTGCCGGCCGCCTGTGTGCGCTGCGGACGCGCACACGACGCGCCGTCGAGCGGGATCGTCTGCGGCGTCTGCCTGAGCCAACTGGTTCCGCTGACGGTGCCGCTGTGCGAGCGGTGCGGCCACCCTCGGCTCTCGCCCGGACTCCCGCTACCGGCCCCGCGCGAGGTCGCGCCCGGCACGGCCGGGCCGCTCCCCCCCTGCCGCTGGTGTCCGCGGGTGCACCCCGGGGTGCGCGCGGTACGGTCGGCGGTCCGGATGGATCAGGGGAGCGGGAGCGACCTGGTGCACGCCCTCAAGTATCAAGGGTGGTCTGCGGCGGCCGAACCCATGGCCGCACGCCTGGCCCGCCTCAGTTGGCCCCGCGATGTGCGGGAGGAGCGCGCCGCTCTGGTCCCCATCCCGCTGTCACGCCAGCGGCTCCGCGAGCGGGGATACAATCAGGCCGCCGAGCTCGCGCGGGCGCTCGCCCCCCGCTGGAACCTGCCGGTCTGGGAGCAGGTGCTCGTCCGTACGCGCCACACCGCGTCGCAAGTCCGGTTGACACCATCAGAGCGGGTGGGCAACGTTTCCCAAGCGTTTGTCGTGCCTGAGTTTCGACGCTCGCTGCTGCGTGGACAGCATGTCGTGCTGGTGGACGATGTGATCACGACGTCCGCGACGCTCAATGCCGCCGCCGAGGCACTCCTCGCTGGCGGCGCCCGCATCATCAGCTGTGTGACCTTCGGACGGGCGCCTGATCCTGGCGACCGCGCCGTTCCCGACTACGACTTCATCCGGAACTGACTCGAATGGCTCTTCGTGTTGGCATCAACGGCTTCGGCCGTATCGGCCGCCAGGTGCTGCGTGCCGCCAAGCTGCAGGGCGTCGCGGACATCGATTTCGTCGCCATCAACGACCTCACCGACACCAAGACGCTCGCGCACCTGTTCAAGTACGACTCGGTGCACGGCAAGTACGACGGCCAGGTGAGCGCCGATGCCGATGGCATCACGATCGACGGCGACAAGGTCAAGATCCTCGCCGAGCGCGATCCGGCGAAGCTGCCGTGGAAGGACCTCGGTGTGGACATCGTGCTCGAGTCCACCGGCCGCTTCACGGATGCGAAGGATGCGGTGAAGCACATCGAGGGCGGCGCGAAGAAGGTCATCATCTCGGCGCCGGCCACGAACGAAGACATCACCGTCGTGATGGGCGTCAACAGCGACAAGTACGACCCGGCCAAGCACCACATCATCTCGAACGCGTCGTGCACCACGAACTGCCTCGCGCCGATGGTGAAGGTCATTCGTGAGTCGTTCGGCTTCGTGCATGGCTCGATGGTCACGATCCACAGCTACACCAACGACCAGTCGATCCTCGACCTGCCGCACAAGGACCTCCGCCGCGCCCGCGCGGCCGCTGTCTCCATGATCCCGACGACGACGGGTGCCGCCAAGGCCACCGCGCTCGTGATCCCGGAAGTGAAGGGCAAGATCGATGGCGTCGCCGTGCGCGTGCCGACGCCGGACGTGTCGCTCACCGACCTGACCTGCATCGTCGAGAAGACGGTCACGAAGGATGAGGTGAACGCCGCGTTCCAGGCCGCCTCCGAGAGCGGCGCGCTCGAGGGGATCCTCGGCTACAGCACCGAGCCGCTCGTCTCGGTCGACTACATCGGCAATCCGAACAGCTGCACGCTCGACGCCGGCAGCACGATCGTGATCAACGGCACGATGGTGAAGATTTCCGGCTGGTACGACAACGAGTGGGGCTACTCGTCGCGCTGCGTCGATCTGCTGCGCTACGTCGGCTCGCGCCTCTAATCCCGCTGTGACTTGAACTGCCCACGCCGAGATCATGGTGACCTCGGCGTGGGTCGTTTGCATTGTTCTCCGTCCCGCCTTCGATGACCACCAAGACCATTCGCGACCTCACCCCCGCTGAGCTCAAGGGCAAGCGCGCGCTCGTGCGCGTCGACTTCAATGTCCCGCTCGACGAGGCCGGCAAGGTCGCCGACGATACGCGTATCACGGCCGCCCTTCCCACGATCACGACGCTGCTCGACGGGGGCGCGAGTGTCGTCCTCATGGCGCACTTCGGCCGTCCCAAGGGAGCGCCGGAAGCCAAGTACTCGCTCAAGCCCGTCGCCGATCGGCTGAAGGAGCTGCTCCCGCGCCCCGTGCACTTCCTCGACGTGACGGTCGGCGAGCGCGCCGTGGAAGCGACGCAGAACCTCGAGCCCGGCGAAGTGCTGCTGCTCGAGAACACGCGGTTCCTGCCGGGCGAAGAGAAGAACGACGAGGCGCTCTCGTACCAGATGGCGCAGCTCGGTGACTTCTACGTGAACGACGCGTTCGGCGCCGCGCATCGTGCGCATGCCAGCACGGCGGGCGTGACCAAGTTCTGCCGCCCGGCGGTCGCCGGTCTGCTGATGGAGAAGGAGCTCGCCTACCTCGGCGGCGCGCTGGCCAATCCGCAGCGGCCGTTCGTCGCCATCCTGGGCGGCTCCAAGATTTCGGGCAAGATCGACGTGGTCGAGGCGCTGCTCCCCAAGGTGGACAAGCTCCTCATCGGTGGCGCAATGGCGTGCACCTTCTTCCGTGCGATGGGCTTCGAAACGGGGAACTCGCTCGTCGAACCCGATCGTCTCGACATGGCCAAGGATCTGCTGGCGCGCGCTGGTGACAAGCTCGTGCTGCCAGTGGATGCGACGATCGCGCCCGGCATGGACGCCGGCGCCGAGGCGAGCGCGGTGAACGCCGATCGCATTCCCGCCGGGCAGGCGATGTTCGATATCGGGCCGGCGTCTGTGACGCAGTATCGCGCCCTCGTCGAAAGCGCCAAGACGGTGCTCTGGAACGGCCCGATGGGGGTGTTCGAAAAGCCGCCGTTCGATGCCGGGACGCGCGGCGTCGCCGAAGCCATGGCCGCCGCGACGGCCAAGGGCGCGACCACGATCATCGGCGGCGGAGACTCCGCGGCCGCCGTGGCCGAAGCGGGGCTCGAGTCGCAGATGTCGCATGTCTCCACCGGTGGTGGGGCGTCGCTCGAATTCCTCGAGGGGAAGGATCTCCCCGGCGTGTCGGCGCTCGATCGCGCCTGATCTCCTTCGAACCCAGCCATGTATCTCAAGCCCATCATCGCCGCGAACTGGAAGCTCAATCATGCGCCGACCGACGCGCGTGCCTTCCTGCAGCGGTTTCTCGCCCAGGTCCCCAAGCTCAACGACCGTACGTTGATCTTCTTCCCCTCGGCGATCACGCTCACCACCGTCATCGACGGCCTCAAGGAGCGCCCCGAGATCTGGACCGGTGTGCAGAACGTTCATACCGAGGCCCAGGGCGCGTTCACCGGTGAGAACTCCGTGCTGATGGCGCGTGATGTGGGCGCGCGCGTCGTGCTGGTCGGCCACTCGGAGCGTCGCCATGTCTTCGGCGAGACCGATGCGCAGACCACCAAGAAGATGGCGCTGATCGCGCAGGGGCGGCTCATCCCGATGCTCTGCGTCGGGGAAACACTCGCCGAGCGCGAAGCCGGGCAGACGGCCATGGTCGTGGAGCGTCAGCTCTCGGCCGGCCTCGCGGAACTGGACGACGCGCAGATCGCCACGATCATGCTGGCGTACGAACCCGTCTGGGCCATTGGGACGGGTCGCACCGCCACCCCCGAGGATGCGAGCGAGATCCACGGGGTGCTGCGCCGGGCACTCGGCACGCGCGTCGGGGAGAAGGTCGCGGCGAGCATTCCGATCCTCTACGGCGGCTCGGTCAACCGGGGGAACGCGAGCACGCTGCTGGCCGCCCCGGACGTGGACGGGCTGCTCGTGGGCGGGGCCTCGCTGGACGCCGACAGCTGGGCCAGCATCGTCCGGGCCTGACCGGGGCCGCCCGGTCCGGTGGCAGGGGGCAAGCGCCGTCACCGGAAGGACTTGCCCCAATCGCGCCGCTCCGCGAAGTTTCGAGGCTCGGGTGAATCGCCGGGGCGATTCACTCCTCAACTCTGGTCTCCGTTCCTGCCATGTACACGTTCCTGCTCGTGCTGCTCATCCTCGACGCGATCGTCCTCGCGGCGGCCGTTCTTCTCCAGTCGGGGAAGGGTGGTGGTCTTGCGGCCAGCTTCGGCGGCGCCAGCTCCTCGGCAGACTCGGTCATCGGCACGCGTCAGGCGGGCAACCTGCTGACCAAGGCGAGCTGGTGGTGCGGCGGGATCTTCCTCGGTCTCGCGTTCATCCTGCAGATCATGAGCACCCGGGGCACGGCGCCCAAGTCGGTGCTCGACAAGCTCGGCGCCACGGCGCCGGCCAGCGCGCCGGCCGCGCCCACCTCCGGCAACAAGAGCGCGGCGCCGTCGGCACCGCTGACGCAGCAGGCCGCTCCGGCGACCGCGCCGGCGACGCCGGCCGCCCCCGCCAAGCAGTAAGGGCGCGGTGGACACGCACCCGATCAAGGGGTTCCTCCTCCTCGAGGACGGAACCCTTTTTCTCGGCCGTCTCGTGGGCACGGCTGGCCCCACCGTCGCCGAGGTCGTGTTCACGACCAATATGACGGGGTATCAGGAGACCTTCTCCGACCCGTCCTTCCGTGGGCAGATCGTCGTCATGACGGCGCCGCAGATCGGCAACTACGGGATCAACACCGACGACCCCGAGTCCGAGCACCCGCAGGTCGCCGGCGTCATCTGCCGTGAGCTGTCGCCGACGTACTCGAACTGGCGCGCCACCGGCAGCCTCCCGGCCTGGCTGGGCGCGGCGAATGTCCCGGTGCTCACCGAAGTCGATACCCGCCGCCTCACCAAGCATCTCCGCAGCCGCGGGGTCATGCGGGGCGTCATCGGAGCCGGCGACAGCCCGACGAAGGAAGCGCTGGGCGCCCTCGACAGCTGCCCGAGCATGGAGGGGCTCGACCTCGCCACGGTCGTCTCCACCCGCGAGCCGTATCAGTGGGGCAAGGCCGAAGCGACCTTCCATGTCGTGGCCTACGACTACGGCATCAAGCGGAACATCCTGCGCCTCTTTGAAGCGCACGACTGCCGCGTGACCGTGGTGCCGTCGGATACGCCTGCCGAACAGGTGCTGGCCATGAATCCCGACGGCGTCTTCCTGTCAAATGGCCCCGGCGACCCGGAGGCGGTGACGTACGCCCCCGCGGCGATCAAGGCCATCGCCGGTGAGCGCATTCCGATGTTTGGCATCTGCCTCGGGCACCAGCTGCTCGGCATCACCTTCGGCGGCCGGACCGCCAAGATGCCCTTCGGCCACCGGGGCGGAAATCAGCCGGTCAAGGACCTCGCCACGGGCCAAGTGCTCATTACGTCCCAGAACCATGGGTTCGCGGTCGTCGGCTCGCCGGACGGGGTCGAGGGCGCGCCCGATCTGGCTGTGACGCACGTGAACCTGAATGACGGCACGGTGGAAGGGCTGCGGCATCGGGAGCTCCCGATCTTTGCGGTCCAGTACCACCCCGAAGCCGCCCCGGGGCCGCACGATGCGGTCCCCCTGTTTGACCAGTTCCTGTCAGCCCTCAAGCGGCGACGTGGGTGAAGTGAGCCAACCGCTTGACTGATATGCACTAAGGTCATACGTTCGCAAAGCTTCGTTCGGCGTTCGCGGCGGTCTTCCCGGCCGGTCAGCGGACCTCAAGTGCGGCGCGAGGTACCTCCACCACCCCGCGTTGCTGCCCCTCTGGTAGATCCCATGACCAAAGCCGATCTGGTCGAGAACGTCACGGCGCGCATCGCACGGACGGCTGGGCCAACGATTTCCAAGAAAGACTGCGCGCGCGTCGTTGACGCGTTCCTTGATGCGATCAAGGAAGCGCTGCAGGAGCAGAAGAACATCGAAGTGCGCGGATTCGGCACGTTCAAGATCCGGCAGCGGAAGACGCGCATGGCGCGCAATCCGCGCACCGGCTCGCCCGTCGAAGTGTCCGCTCGTCCTGTCCCGGTGTTCAAGCCCAGCAAGGAGTTACGGGCGATGGTCGCTGGTGTCGAAGAGCACATGCTCGACGACGATCACGACGACGATTGAACGCTGCGCGCGGCCGTGGCCGCGCTGATCACCATGCGATGAGGCCCGGCATACTGTGTATGCCGGGCCTCATGGCTATCTTGCCACCGTCATGGGCATTCCCGTCCTGCTCTTCGCGTCCTACGCCGACGCCTTGGGGTCACGCACCCTCGACGTCCCGATCACGGCGCCGTGCACCACCGCCGAGCTCGTGGCCGCCTTGCGCGCGCTCCCCGGCGGCGACCGTCTGCCTCCCAAGCCGCTGATTGCCATCAATCAACGCTGGGCGAAGGGCGAGGCCGTGATTCAGGCGGCGGACGAAGTGGCCGTCATCCCGCCAGTGGCCGGGGGCTGACGCATGTCCACCACCGGACCGACCTTCGGCGTGGTGCATGCGGCCATTGTGCACGCGCCCATCGATGTCACGACGCTGATCGCCCGGGCGCAGGCGCCTGGCGTGGGCGCGCTGTCGGTCTTCGTGGGTACCGTCCGCGACCTGAACGATGGCCGCCCCGTCACCGGCATGGATTACGAGGCCTACGAGGCCATGGCCGCCTCGGAGTTGGCGGCCGTGGCGCAGGAGGTCTGCGACGCCCAGCCGGGGCTCCGTGTGGCCCTGGAGCACCGGCTCGGCACCCTGTCGATCGGCGAGGCGAGTGTCGCCATCGTGGCCGCGCACGCCCACCGTGCCGAGGCCTGCGACAGCGCCCGCGCGATCATCGAGGCGCTCAAGGTGCGCGTGCCAATCTGGAAGCGCGAGCACTATGTGGACGGCGAGCGCGCCTGGGTCGATCCAACAAAGTCGGCCGGCGCGGCGCCCACCGGGGCGGAGCGCTGATGCAGGACCAATTCGGGCGCGGCATCGAGTACCTCCGCATCTCCGTCACCGATCGCTGCAACTTCCGGTGCCAGTACTGCATGCCGCTGGAAGGGCTGCCGTGGCTCCCCAAGACCGATATCCTCCGCTACGAGGAGATCGTCGAGGTGGTCCGGCAGCTGGCCCCGCTCGGGCTCAAGCGGCTGCGGATCACCGGCGGCGAGCCCACCATCCGGCCGCAGCTGGCGTCGCTGATCGCGATGCTCAAGGCCGTGCCGGGCATCGAGGACATCGCGCTCTCGACGAATGGCGTGAAGCTCCCCGCGATGGCGGCGGAGTTGGCGGCGGCGGGGCTCGATCGGGTGAACATCAGTGCCGACTCCCTCCGCCCGGAGCGCGTGGTCGCCATTGCGCGACGCGACCTCGACTTCGATCTCGTGCGCGCGGCGCGTGCCGCCGAGGCGGCGGGTATCGGGCCGATCAAGATCAACGTCGTGGTGATGCGCGGCATCAACGACGACGAGGTCACCGACTTCGCGGCGCTGACCCGCGAGCACGCGTGGCACGTGCGGTTCATCGAGCTGATGCCGGTGGGCGAGTTGCGTGAGCTCACGTGGGACCATGTGGTGCCGAGCGATGAGATCCTCACCCGTCTTCGCTCCCACGGCGAACTCCAGCCCGATGCGGGACCGGCGCGCGGCAATGGTCCGGCCGTGTACTATCGCTATGCGGGCGCCGCGGGCACGGTGGGCGTCATCACGCCCATGACGCACACCTACTGCGAGCGGTGCAATCGCGTCCGCCTGACCGCCGACGGCCGGTTGCGCACCTGTCTCTTCGGCGACCATGAAGTCCTGCTGCGCGATGCGCTGCGCGCCGGGCAGCCGCTCGAGCCGCTCTTCGTGCGGGCGCTCGCCGAGAAGCCCAAGGAGCACGCCCTGCTCCAGATGCAGATCGGCGGGCTCAAGGCCCTGAGCCAGGTCGGCGGCTAGTCGTTGCCGTCGCAGCGTTTCGGACGCCACGACTAGGACCGTACGGTCGTGCCCGTTGTTATTGCTCGCCTGTGTGCAGCACCCTAAGTTCCTCAGTACCAAACCAGATCAGACGTCGTGATGCGGTAACCAGCGAACAGGTGTTTTGCTGGCACCGGCGACGCTGCTCACTCCCCAACACTTCGCGGTTCAGCACGCTGAACCGTTCGGAGATTCGTCACAACATGGTCAACAAGATCACGGTCGTTGGTGCTGGCAATGTCGGCGCCACGACGGCGCAGCGGATCGCCGAGAAGTCGCTCGGCCGCACGGTGGTGATGGTAGACGTCGTCGACGGCATCCCGCAGGGGAAAGGCCTCGACCAGTGGGAGTCGGCGCCCGTAGAAGGCTTCGACACGCGCGTCATCGGCACCAACGGCTACGAGGAAACGGCGGGCTCGGACATCGTCGTGATCACGGCCGGCATCGCGCGCAAGCCGGGCATGTCGCGCGACGACCTGCTCAACACGAACGCCGGCATCGTGAAGTCGGTGTCGGAGCAGATCAAGGCGACGTCGCCGAACGCGATCGTCATCGTGGTCTCGAATCCGCTCGACGTGATGTGCTACGTCGCGAAGCAGGTGACGGGCTTCCCGCGTGAGCGCGTGATCGGCATGGCCGGCGTGCTCGACACGGCGCGCTACCGCTCGTTCATCGCCGAGGCGCTGAACGTCTCGGTGCGCGATATTCAGGCGATGGTGCTCGGCGGGCATGGCGACACGATGGTGCCGCTCGTTTCGTACACCACGATCAGCGGCATCCCGATCCGTCAGCTGATGGGTGAGGAGCAGCTCGCCGCGATCGTGCAGCGCGCGCGCGATGGCGGCGCCGAAATCGTGAAGTACCTCAAGACCGGGTCGGCGTACTACGCGCCGTCGTCCGGCGCCGTGGAGATGGTGGAAGCCATCGTGCACGACCGCAAGCGCATCCTGCCGTGCGCGGCGTGGCTCGAGGGCGAGTATGGCATGCACGGCCATTACCTCGGCGTGCCGTGCAAGCTCGGCAAGAATGGCCTCGAGCAGATCCTCGAGATCGAACTCACCGCCGACGAGAAGGCGGCGCTTCAGAAGTCCGCGGCCGCGGTGCTGGAGCCCATGTCCGTCATCTCCCTCTGACCTGTCGAAGCCGGCGCCCTCACCTCGGTGACGGCGCCGGTTTCCACATCAACCCTACCTATGTTCGGTCTCACTCGGTTCTGGCAGAGCACGATCGGCAAGAAGATCGTGATGGCCGTGACGGGGATCATCGGCATCCTCTTCGTCATCGGCCACATGGCGGGCAACCTCCAGATGTTCTATCCGGATGCCCCGCTCAAGATGCAGCACTACGCGCAGCTGCTGCGCATCAGCATGCCCGCGCTGTATGCCGTGCGCGCCGTGCTGCTGCTGAGCGTCATCCTGCACGCGGTCGCGGCGTATCAGCTCACGATGATTGCCAACAAGGCGCGCCCTGAGAAGTACCAGGTGCGCAAGCCGCAGGTCACCACGCTCGCGGCCAAGACGATGCGCTGGGGCGGCGTGCTCCTCGTGGTCTTCATCGTGTTTCACATCCTGCACATGACGCTGGGCACGGTGCACCCGCAGTTCGTGCATCTCGATCCGTACAACAACCTGCGGACCGGCCTCGCGAATCCGCTCGTGGCGGGCTTCTACGTCCTCGCCGTGGGCTTCCTCGGGCTGCACCTGTATCACGGCGCGTGGGCCGTGGCGCGCACGCTCGGTGTGGCGCGTCCGTCCACGCAGCCGCTCAAGCGCAAGCTCTCCGTGGTCATCGCGATCGTGGTGGCGCTCGGCTTCATGGCCGTGCCGGTCGCCGCGGTCCTTGGTCTCTTCCCCGAGGCCTCCGTTCCCGCCGTGGAGGCCAACTGACATGCTCGAACTGAACGCCAAGATCCCCAGCGGTCCCCTCGAGCAGAAGTGGGACCAGCACAAGTTCTCGATGAAGCTGGTGAACCCCGCCAACAAGCGGAAACACCATGTCATCGTCGTCGGCGCCGGCCTGGCCGGTGCCTCGGCGGCCGCCACGATGGCCGAACTCGGCTATCAGGTGTCGTGCTTCGTCTACCACGATTCGCCGCGGCGCGCGCACTCGATCGCCGCGCAGGGCGGCATCAACGCCGCCAAGAATTATCAGAACGACGGCGACTCGGTCCGCCGCCTGTTCTACGACACGATCAAGGGCGGCGACTTCCGCGCCCGTGAGGCGAACGTGTATCGCCTCGCGCAGGTGTCGGTGAACATCATCGACCAGTGCGTGGCGCAGGGCGTGCCCTTCGCGCGCGAGTACGGCGGCCTGCTGGCGAACCGGTCGTTCGGCGGTGCGCAGGTGTCGCGCACGTTTTACGCGCGCGGCCAGACCGGGCAGCAGCTGCTCATTGGCGCCTATCAGGCGCTCGAGCGCCAGATCGCGCTCAAGAAGGTGCAGATGTACACCTTCGAGGAGATGCTCGATGTGGTGCTCGTGGACGGCTATGCGCGCGGCATTGTCTCGCGCAATCTGCTCACGGGCAAGATCTCGTCGCACGCGGCCGATGCCGTCGTGCTGGCGACCGGCGGGTACGGCAACGTGTTCTACCTGAGCACGAACGCCATGTACTCGAACGTCACGGCGTCGTGGCGCGCGCACAAGAAGGGCGCGGCGTTTGCGAACCCGTGCTACACGCAGATCCATCCGACGTGCATTCCGGTGCACGGCGAGCATCAGTCCAAGCTGACGCTCATGTCGGAGTCGCTCCGCAACGACGGGCGCGTGTGGGTGCCCAAGGCGCGCGGCGACAACCGGCCGCCGTCGCAGATCCCCGAGTCGGAGCGCGACTACTACCTCGAGCGCAAGTATCCGAGCTTCGGCAACCTCGCGCCGCGTGACATCTCGTCGCGTGCCGCCAAGGAAGCGTGCGACGATGGACGCGGCGTGGGCCCGGGTGGGCTCGGCGTGTATCTCGACTTTGCCGACGCCATCAAGCGCCTGGGCAAGGCGACCATCGCCGAGCGCTACGGCAACCTGTTCGACATGTATCAGCGCATTACGGACGAGAATCCGTACGAAGTGCCGATGCGCATCTACCCGGCCGTGCACTACACGATGGGCGGCCTCTGGGTGGACTACAACCTCATGAGCACCATCCCCGGTCTGCACGTTGCCGGTGAGGCGAACTTCTCCGATCACGGGGCGAACCGTCTGGGCGCCTCGGCGCTCATGCAGGGGCTCGCCGACGGCTACTTCGTGTTGCCGTACACGATCGGCGACTTCCTCGCGGGGACCAAGCTGGCCAAGGTCGACAATTCCCACGCCGAGTTCCGCGCTGCCGAAGAAGCGATCAAGGCGCAGACGAAGCAGTTCCTGAGCATCAAGGGGAAGCGCACGGTCGACAGCTTCCACAAGGAGCTGGGGAAGATCATGTGGGAGTACTGCGGCATGGCGCGCGACCGGGAGGGGCTCACGAAGGCCATCGGGCTGATCCAGTCGCTCAAGGACGAGTATCGCCAGAACGTGAACGTGCCGGGCAGTGCCGACTCGCTCAACCAGGCCCTCGAGAACGCCGGTCGCGTGGCCGACTTCATCGAGCTCGGTGAGCTCATGTGCCGCGACGCGCTGCATCGCGAAGAATCGTGCGGTGGCCACTTCCGCACCGAGTACCAGGACGAGGGCGAGGCCAAGCGCAACGACGACGAGTACGCGTATGTCGCCGCGTGGGAGTACGCCGGTGAAGGCAAGGCCCCGATTCTCAACAAGGAACCGCTGGTGTACGAGAACGTGCACCTCTCCACGCGGAGCTACAAGTAATGAAGATCACGCTCAACGTGTGGCGTCAGCCGGCGAGCAGCGCGCCGGGCAAGCTCGAGACCTACGATCTGGATGGCGTCAGCGCCGACATGTCGTTCCTCGAGATGTTCGACATGCTGAACGAGAAGCTCACGCTCGAAGGGAAGGAGCCGGTCGCCTTTGCGCACGACTGCCGCGAAGGCATCTGTGGCTCCTGCGCCATGATGATCAACGGGCAGGCGCACGGGCCGTGGAAGGGCGCGGCCACCTGCCAGTTGCACATGCGCGCCTTCAAGGATGGCGACATCATCACGGTCGAACCGTGGCGCGCGTCGCCGTTCCCGATCGTCAAGGACCTCGTGGTGAATCGCGGGGCCTTCGACCGCATCATCCAGGCGGGCGGCTATGTGTCGGTGAACACCGGCGGCGCCCGCGACGCCAATGAGATCCTGATCGGCAAGGATGTCGTGGAAGAGGCGATGGATGCCGCCGCCTGCATCGGCTGCGGCGCCTGTGTGGCGGCGTGCCCGAATGCCTCGGCCGCCCTCTTCACCGGGGCCAAGATCACGCACCTCGGCCTCCTGCCGCAGGGCCAGCCGGAGCGGGACAAGCGCGCGCTCGGCATGGTCGAACAGATGGACCTCGAGGGCTTCGGCCACTGCACGCTCACCGGCGAGTGCCAGGAAGCCTGCCCGAAGGAGATCTCGATCGACGTGATCAAGCGCATGAACCGCGACTACCTCGCGGCGAGTGCGCGGCGGCAGGAACCGCGCGCGGTTGCCGGTTCGGGCTGACGTTCACCGCAGGGATCGGTACGGCACACGGGTGAGATCCCACGATCTCACCCGTTTGCTGTTCCGGGCACATATTGCACAGATGCGTCGCCGACTCCTCGCGCTCTCCATGCTCCTGGCGAGTACCACGCCACTGCGGGCGCAGCTGACGCCCCCCGCGAGTGGCGGCGATGCGGCCCGCGGGTTGGCGCTGCTCACCAATTTTCGCGACTCCCTGCCGCACCACAGCGGCAATGGCCTCCGCTGCATCAGCTGCCACCTCGACAACGGCACGCGAGCCACCGCCATGCCGTGGCTCGGCAGCGTGGCCCGCTACCCGCGGTACCGGTCCCGGCCGGGCTACGAGGAGACCATCGAGCGGCGCATCAACGAGTGCATTGCGCGCAGCCTGGCGGGCAAGATGCTACCGGAGCATGGCCGCGAGATGCGCGACATGGTGGCCTACCTCGAGACATTGCGTGCGGCGCCACGGCCCGCGGGCGTGGACTCGGTGAAGCAGGCCGGGCGCGCAACCGCCGGTCGGCGCGTGTTCACCGCGACGTGCGCCCGTTGCCACGGCCCGAACGGGCAGGGGCTCCCCACCGGTCCCGCCCTCTGGGGCGCGGCGAGCTTTTCGATCGGCGCCGGCATGGCGCGGCAGTACACGTTCGCCACGTTCGTGCGCCACAACATGCCCTTCGATCACACGATCACGCTCACGGATCAACAGGCCGCCGATGTGGCCGCGTATGTCCTACGTCAGGCGCGTCAGGATCATCCGGGCAAGGAACGCGACTGGCCCAAGGGCGACGCACCGGCCGATGTCGCGTATGCTACTGATGGGGCCCGCGCCGCCGGAAAACCGCTGCCTCCCGTACGGCCGCTGCTCAAGCGGCGTATTTCCCCCGACTCCCTCGTCAAATGAGCTCGAACGATCGTCGCACCTTTCTCTCGCGGCTCGCCACGCTCGGAGCTGCGCTCGGCCTTGGCAGCACGACCGCGCACGCGGAATCGGTTGATCGCCCGCAACCGGGTGACGAGCCCTGGATGAAGCGGCTCACCGGCAAGCAGAAGGTGCTCTTCCATTCGCACATGCCCACCGACGGGCAGGCGGTGCGGTGGGGGCAAACCTTCCTCGACACGCAGAAGACCACCTACGGTCTGAGCGACGCCGAGTCCACCGTCGTGATCGGGCTCAACGGCCGCTCCATCGGCTGGTTCTTCAACGATGCGCTCTGGGCCAAGTACCCCACGATCGGCGAAGTCATGGGCGCACCGGGGGCCAGGAATCCGCAGGCGGCCACCATCGCGGGGCTCGTTTCGCGCGGCGTCATCTGCCTCGCCTGCAACAACTCGATCCGCGCCTCGTGGCAGCGCTTTCTGAGCGAGGCTCAGAAGGCCGACCAGACGCTGCGCAACGGTTTCGCCGATGAGATCAAGGCGAATCTGCTGCCGGGGGTCGAGGTCGTCCCCGCGATGGTCGTCACGCTACAGCAGGCGCAGGACCGCGGCTGCCGGTACATCTACGCCGGCGGCTGACCGGTCGCCCATTCCGGCGGCAGACACGCCGCTCACCGTGAGCGGCGGCGTCTAGCTCCCGTCTTTTGCCCCCGGCTCGGGGATTCGGACATTGTCGCCGAACCTGAACCGGGGGGCGTTGTGCGGAATGGACGTCGCCGGCTGGCCTGGCCAGCCCAGTGGTTTGTGAGCACCCTGCCGTTGGCGCTGGCCGCGGCCTGCGGTGCCAGTGATGCCGTGAATCCCGGCACCGTGCCGGACGCGCGACTCGATGTCTGCGAACCGGGCGCCGGTGCGCCCGTCTCCATCGCCCCCAGTGAGCGCGCGGCGCTCGAGGAACGGGGCGGGTTCGTCACCACCCTGCGCGTGGACCAGAGCGTCACCCGCAACGATGGCGTAACCTTCCGCCGCATCACCGACGCCCTCGCCGAGGCCCGGCGCCTCCGCGCCGCCAAGCCGGCGGGCGCGTGCCGCATCACCATCTTCGTGCCGGCGGGCACGTACGTGGGGAGCACCGCGGGAACCGATACGCTGCTCGAGGCGCTCCCGCTGCGCCTCGACATGCGAGACGTGACGCTGCGCGGGGCCTACGCCATCCCCACCGACAGTCTCGACCGGGCGCTCGGGCCGGTGTCGCAGAGTGCGTCGGCCGCCACGACGCTGATCGCCCGCCCGGCGCTCACCATCGTTGGCGGCACCACGCAAACCGGTGTGTCCGAGCCGCTGATCCTGGTGAACAGCGAGAACGGCTCGGGGGGCGACGGGGCCGTCATTGAACGGTTCGTCCTGCGCTCCGGGCACGCCGCCGCCGATTCGGTCACCGCCGGGAAAGGCATCCTCAGCCTTCGCGCCAATAACCTCGTCATTCGCGGCAACAGCTTCGAAGGCAATTTCACCGAGCGCGTGGATCTGCGCGGCGGGTCGGCGACCGTGCAGCGCAACTACTCGAGCGGCCCCGGTGAAACGTGCGATATCTGTCTGGCCGGGCCTGGCGTCTTCACCGTCGATCGCAATACGCTGACACAGGGCGGCATTCCCGGCATCCTGATCGTGCCCGCGACAGTGCTCCCCGTCCCCTCGGGGATCAATCAGTTTGTCCCGCCCACGGTCTCCGAGATCCAGGCGACGATTACCGCCAATGAGATCAGCGGCCATCAGCGCGTGCCTGTCGGCACCGGGATCCGCATCGCGACCATCGGCATCAACGCGCCGAATGTGCAGGGGACCTCGCGCGTGCAGGTGGTCGGCAACACGCTTCGCAACAATCGCTTTGGCTTCATCATCGAAGCGGGATTTCCGGTGGCCGGTACGCTGCTGCGAGGCGATGCCGTCGTCACCGCGACCAACAACGCCTTCATCAACTCCTGCCAAACCGATCTCTACGTGGCGTTCGTGCGGCACACCACGGGGCTCGGGCTGGCGAACACACCGTTCGCCCGCAACTCCACCATCGCGCTCGAACTGGGGCCGGATGCGCCCTGGGCGCGCGCTTGGTTTGCGCATCCGGACGGTTTCGGGAATACGCTCATCGTGAACAAGGCTACCATCGCCAACGACCGCGTGGCGCCGTACAATCCCACCAAGCCGTGCTCCTGACATACGCGAGGCGCTGCTCGCCGGGAGGGGGATCTGTCGTCACATGAGACGCCGTTTCGCCTGCGCGTCATCGGGCCGGTGCTGCTGGAGCGCACCGGCCCGCCCACGCGCGACGTCGCCGAGGCCGCCGCGCTGACCCAGCCGCGCCCGCTGGCGCTGCTCGCGCTGCTGCTCCTCGCCCGCCCGCGTGGCGCGCAGCCGCGCGAGCAGATCATGCAGTGCCTCTGGCCCTCCGCCACCGAGGAGCAGGCGCGTCGCGGCCTGCGCAACGCCCTGTACGCCGTGCGACAGGTGCTCGGCAATGATGCCATCGTCTCGCTGGGGGAGCGGCTCCTCGGCATCAATCCGCGCGTGGTGGGGTGTGACGCACTCGATCTCGAGCGCGGCGACGAGCAGCTGCGGCGCGCCGCGATCGGCGACATCGCGCCCTTTCACGGGTTCACCATCGACGACGCCGCGCCGTTCAACGCGTGGCTGGACAGCGAGCGGGAGCGCCTGCGCGCCATTGCCCGCTCGGGAACGGATCTGCTCGCCCGCGAGGAGCCCGCGCCGCGCGCGGCGCATCCGCACGCGATGGATCCGTACACCTGCTATCTGCGCGGCCATTACTTCTTCCTGCGGGCGGCGCACGGCGGCGCGCCCGATGAGCTCGAACAGAGTCGCCGCTGGTTCGAGCGCGCGCTGCAGATCGATCCGGCATACCCGTCGGCGCTGGCCGGGCTTGCCAACTACTATGCCGTCGCCGCACGGCGTGGGGCGTACGCCGACTTCACCCCCACCTTCGGGCGCGCGATCGAGTTGAGCCATCGCGCCGCGTCGCTCGATCCGACGCTGGCGATTCCGCATGTCCATCTGGGCGTGCAGGCGCTGTACCTCAACGACGACTTTGAACGCGCCGGGCGGGAGTTCGCCACCGCCGCCTTCAAGGAGCCGGAGTATGCCGAAGGGCGACGTTTCTATGGCGTCTGGCTCGGCCTCGCCGGGCGGCACCAGGAGGCGCTGCTCGAGATGGAGATGGCGGCTCGACTGGAGCCCGATATTCCGCACGTGCTCAGTTCACTGGCCGCCGCACGGCTCAAGGTCGGCGACGTCGAGGGCGCTGAAGCCGCGGTGCGCGAGACGCTGCGCCTCGATCCGCGGCACCGACCCGCGCGGGAGCGACTGATTGCCATCCTCGAGCGCACCGGGCGCACGGGCGAGGCGTTGGCCGAGCGCGAACGGGCCCCGGCGCTGCCGGATGCCGCCGTCTATCGCGAGGCGTGGGACGCGGAGGGCGTGGGTGGCTACGACCGCGTGCGGGCACGGCGCCGCAGTGAACAGATCGCCGCGTTGGAGGTGCAGCTGATCGAGGGCATGCCGCCATCGGTCAATGACATCTTTGCCCCTCCGGTGCTGCAGCTGGTGCAGCTGCTCCGGGAGGCCGGCGACGACCGGCGCGCGCGCGCCTGGGAACTGCAGGCCAGTGCCGGACGCCCGGCACTGGCGCACTGGTTTGCGGGGCTCAGATCCGCGGCAACGTGACGCCGTGCTGCCCCTGGTACTTGCCCTTCTTGTCGCCGTAGCTCACTTCGGGTTCTTCATCGCCGGTAAAGAACACCACTTGGGCGATGCCTTCATTGGCGTAGATCTTGGCCGGCAACGGCGTGGTGTTGGAGATCTCGAGCGTCACGTAGCCTTCCCACTCCGGCTCGAACGGCGTGACGTTCGTGATGATACCGCAGCGGGCATACGTGCTCTTGCCCACGGTGAGCGTGAGCACGTTGCGCGGAATGCGGAAGTACTCCACGGTGCGCGCCAGCGCGAAGGAGTTCGGCGGCACGATGCACACGTCGCCTTCGTACTCCACGAAGCTCTTCGGATCAAAGTTCTTCGGATCGACGATGGAGTTCAGCACGTTCGTGAAGATGCGGAACTCCCGCGCCACGCGCATGTCGTAGCCGTAGGAGCTGACGCCGTAGGAAATCACGCCCTGACGCACCTGGCGATCCTCGAACGGTTCGATCATGCCGTGTTCGCGCGCCATGCGCGTGATCCAGCGATCTGAGCAGAGCCCCATGGGGTGATGTCGGCGAGAAAGTGGGACAGGGCGGGGGGCCTCGGACCCTCAGGTCCTGAGCCTCTCGGAAGCGGCGGGCGGAAAGCTAGGGACCGCCGCCCCTCCGTGCCACGGGCGGGGTCGGTGGGGGGTCGGAGGCGGGGCCTGCCGGGCCCACCGGGGCGGTCGGCGGCCGAACGCGCGGTAACCGGTTACTTAGCCAACCTTTTATTTCCCATGCCGTTGAGGGTTTCCGGTCCCTCACATAGGTTGGACGTGTGCTTTTGTGAATATTTTCACGAAGTCAGCGCACTCCCCAGGTTCGACCCCGTCGTCCCGCTGCCTTTCGCGATGCTTCGCTCCTATCTGCCGGTCCTGTTGTTGCTGGCGTTTGTCCTGCTCAACGCGGTGCTCATCCTGGGCATCGCGCACCTCACGGTGAAACCGCAGCCCACGCCGGTCAAAACGACCCAGCCCTACGAATCGGGCATCAGCCCCCTGGGCGACGCGCGTGAGCGATTCTCGGTGAAGTTCTACCTGGTCGCCATGCTCTTCATCGTCTTCGATATCGAGACGGTGTTCATGATCCCCTGGGGCGTCCAGTACCGGCAGCTCTCCTGCACCGTCCCGCTCGCCGGCGGCGCCTGTCCGGCCGGACAGATCTCGTTCTTCGGCTTCGGGGAGATGCTCGTATTCGCGCTCATTCTCCTCGTTGGCTTCATCTACGTCTGGAAGAAGGGAGCCCTTTCGTGGGATTAACCCCCGCCCGGGACAGCCGCCTCGTGCAGGTGGATCCAGGGTCGCAGGACGGCTGGGTCACCAGCCGGCTCGACCTGCTCGTCAACTGGGCGCGCGCCGGCTCGTTGTGGCCCATGCCCTTCGGCACCGCCTGCTGCGCCATCGAATTCATGTCCACCGCGGCGAGTCGTTTTGACCTGTCGCGCTTCGGCATGGAGCGCCTCGCGTACTCGCCGCGCCAGGCGGACGTGCTCATCTGCGCCGGCCGCGTGCCGCTCAAGCTCGCGCCCGTCCTGCGTCGCATCTACCAGCAGATGCCGCAGCCCAAGTGGGTCATCTCCATGGGCGCCTGCGCCTCCACCGGCGGCATGTTCGACAACTACGCCGTGGTGCAGGGGATCGACACCATCATTCCCGTCGACGTCTACGTGCCCGGCTGCCCGCCGCGCCCGGAAGCGCTGATGCACGGCATCATGATGCTGCAGAAGAAGGTCATGCAGGAGCGGCTGCGCGATAGCGCGCGCCACGTGGAGATCGAGCCCGACCCGTCGAGCCAGCTCTACATTCCGCCGTCACGCATCGACGAGCTGTCCGAACCGTTCGGCAACTCGGTGCATCAGACCCGGTCGGCGCCGTGACCGTTCCCGTACCGGCCGCCGCCACCACGCCGACCCCCGCAGCAGCGGCGGCGCTGACCTCCGCGAGCATCATCCCGCCGCACACCGGCGGTGACGAGAATCCCAGCGCGGCCGCTCTGCGCGCGCAGTTCGGCAGCGCCATCACGCGCGTCGAAGTCATCTGGGGCGATACGGTGGTCTTCGTGGCCCGGGAATCGCTGCATGCCGTCGTGCGCTGGCTGCACGACGTGGAGCAGTACGATTACCTCGTGGACGTGACGGCGGTGGAGTACCGCACGCCGGAGCGCCCGATCGAAGTCGTATGGCATCTGCGCGCACTGGCGCGCCGGCGCTTCCTGCGCCTCAAGGTCGAGCTCCCCAAGCGCGGCCCGCTCAGCGTGGCCAGCGTGATCGACATCTACAGTGGGGCCGATTGGCTCGAGCGCGAGTGCTTCGACATGTTCGGCGTCACGTTCGAGGGGCATCCCGATCTGCGCCGGCTCCTCATGTGGGAGGGGTACCGCGAAGGGCATCCGCTGCGGAAGGATTTCCCGCTGCGCGGGCGCTTTTCGCGCGCGGAGCAGCTCAAGCAGACCCTCGCCGCGGAACCGGAAGCGCGCTACTCGATGAACGAGTTGAGCATCGCCGAGGCGTACGATCAGCTGCCGGCGGACATGAAGGAGCGGCTGTCGCATCGCGGCGAAGCCGGCCATCGCTCGGAGGGTGAGTGACATGACGGCCCCTCGGCGAACGATCGAAGTCGCGCTCGGGACGAGCGGCGTGGATGCACAGGGCCAGCCCCTGCGGGCGCCGCTGGTGGCGCAGGGCGGTGCCGCGGTGGCCCTCGAGGCCCCGATGGCCCACACGCCCGAGCCTGAGCTCGACGCCGATCACATGCTCATCAACATCGGCCCGCAGCACCCGGCCACGCACGGCGTGCTGCGGTTGGTGCTCGAGCTCGATGGCGAAACCGTCGTACGCTGCATTCCGCACATCGGCTATCTGCACTGCGGCTTCGAAAAGATCGGCGAGTATCGCCAGTACAACCAGATCATTCCCTGGACGGATCGCGAAGACTATCTCAACTCGCCGGGGAACAACGTCGCGTTCGTGCTGGGCGCCGAACGGCTGTTCGGCGTCGGGATGACCGAGCGCACGAAGGTGCTGCGCGTCATCCTCTGCGAGCTCTCGCGCATCATCTCGCACCTCGTCTGGCTCGGGACCACGTCGGTCGACATCGGCGCGTTCACGCCCTTCCTCTGGTTGTATCAGGAACGCGAGAACGTGTACAACCTGCTCGAAGGGTGGGTCGGCGCACGGCTCACCACGACGGCCACGCGGGTGGGCGGCATGGCGGCCGACATCCCGGATGGCTGGATGGATGGGCTCAAGGCCTTCGTCCGCAACTTCCCCAAGACGCTGGAAGAAGCGGTGCGGATGCTCGAAACCAATGGCATCTGGGCCGGCCGTACGGTTGGCCTCGGTGCCCTCGGACCGGCCGACGCGATCAACGCCGGGCTGTCGGGCCCGATGCTGCGCGCCTCGGGCGTGCCGTACGATGTGCGCAAGGATGTCCCGTACCTCGACTACGAGACCTACGACTTTGACGTGCCCGTCGGCACGCAGGGCGATGTGTACGACCGCTTCCTCGTCCGGGTCGAGGAGATGCGGCAAAGCGTGCGCATTCTCGAGCAGGCCATCCAGCGGCTCCCCGATGGCCCGGTGAACATCAACGACCCGCGGCTCATCCTGCCGCCCAAGCACAAGGCGACGAGCGAGATGGAATCGATGATCCATCACTTCAAGCTCGTCATGGAAGGGCCGCGGCCGCCGGTGGGCGAGTGCTACGTGCCCGTCGAAAGCCCCAAGGGCGAGAAGGGCTACTACTTCGTCTCCGACGGCTCGTCCAAGCCGGTGCGGTGGCGCATCCGCCCGCCGTCGTTCGTGAACCTGAGCGCGATCCCGAAGATGGTGGAGGGACACCTCCTCTCCGACGTGATCGCCATCAACGCCAGCATTGATATCGTGATGGGAGAGATCGACCGGTGAGCCACGGCCCCTCCGCCAGCGGCGGCGCCCTCGTGGCCGCCCCACCGCACGGGCATCACCACGACGAACCGCATGAGCCGGTCTTCGTCGGCGCGGCGCGCGCGCAGCTCGACACGATTCTCTCACGCTACCCCACCAAGCAGGCCGCGCTGCTCCCGGCGCTCTGGATGCTGCAGGACGCGCGCGGCTGGGTGAGCGAGAAGGGGATCGAAGAGATCGCCCAGTGTCTCGAGATCACGCCGGCGTACATCAAGGGCGTCGTGAGCTTCTACACGATGTACCATCAGCACCCGGTTGGGCGTCACTTCATCCAGGTGTGCACCACCACGCCCTGCAACGTGTGCGGCGCCGAAGACGTGGTGAAGAGCTTCCTGGAACACACCGGCTGCGGCGATCTGGGGCTCACCAGCGCCGACGGCAAGTACACGGTGATCGAGGTCGAGTGCCTCGGCGCGTGCGGCTTTGCCACGCCGGTCATGATCAACAACGATTTCATCGAGTCCGTGACACCCGAGTCGGTGCCGCGGATTCTGTCGGAGCTGAAGTAATGGGCTACCCGCATCCGTCGCATCCGCGGGAAACGCCGATCCTGTCGAAGTACTTCGGCGACGCCGGCGCGCGCACGCTCGAGGGCTGGCGCCAGCGCGGTGGCTACGAAGCACTCGAGAAGGCGCTCGCCACCGATCCGCAGGAACTGCAGACGATCGTGAAGGACTCCGGGCTCCGCGGCCGTGGCGGGGCCGGGTTCCCGACGGGCATGAAGTGGTCGTTCATGAAGCCCGACGGCAAGATCCACTACATGCTCTGCAACGCCGACGAGTCGGAGCCGGGCACGTTCAAGGATCGGGAGATCATGCGCTGGACGCCGCATGGCCTCGTCGAGGGCGTCGCGCTCGCCGCGCATGCGATCTACGCCGAGACGGCGTACATCTACATCCGCGGCGAGTTCACCGAGCCGTACGCGCGGGTCACCAAGGCCGTCGAGGAAGCGTACGCCGCCGGCGTGCTGGGCCCCAACGCAATGGGGAGCGGCAAACGCGTGGATGTGCATGTGCACCGCGGCGCCGGCGCGTACATCTGCGGCGAGGAAACGGCGCTCATGAACTCGCTCGAAGGGCGCCGCGGTAATCCACGCATCAAGCCGCCGTTCCCGGCCGTTGCCGGACTCTTCGGCAAGCCCACGACGATCAACAACGTCGAGACGCTCACGACGGTCCCGTACATCATCAAGAACGGCGCCGAGTGGTACAAGCAGTTCGGCCGCCCCGACAATCCGAAGAGCATCGGCACCAAGCTCTTCAGCGTCTGCGGGAACATCAGCCGCCCCGGCAACTACGAAGTCGCCCTCGGCTTCCCGTTCAAGGACTTCCTGTACGACCTCTGTGGCGGTCCGCTGCCGGGGCGTGAGATCAAGGCCGTGATCCCCGGCGGATCGTCAGTCCCGATCCTCACCCGTGAGGAAGCCGAGAACGCGATCATGGACTACGAGGGCATGGTGGCCGCCGGCACGATGCTCGGATCCGGCGGCGCCATCGTGTTCGACGATCGGCAGGACATGGTGCGCCAGATCGCGCGCCTCACGCGCTTCTATGCGCATGAGAGCTGCGCGCAGTGCTCGCAGTGCCGTGAGGGGACGGCGTGGACCACCCGCATCCTCGATCGCATCGTGGCCGGGCAGGGCACGGCCGAAGATCTCGACACGCTGCTGTCGATTGCCGACAACATGAGCGGCAAGACGATCTGCGTGCTCAGTGATTCCTGCGCGACACCGGTAGTGTCGGGCATCAAGAAGTTCCGTCACGAGTTCGAGGCGAAGATCGCCATGAACCGCGGCATGGTCACCGTACCCGGGGCGTTCCGCGCCCCGGCCGCGTGAGGCGTTGATGGCAGACGTAAAGTTGGTGAACTGCACGATCGAAGGACGCCCGGTCACCGTCCCCGATGGCACCTCGATTCTCGAGGCCGCGAAGACGGCGGGCGTGCTCATCCCGCACTACTGCTACCATCCGGGGCTTCCGGTGGCCGGCGTGTGCCGCATGTGCCTCGTCGAAGTCGAGAAGTTTCCGAAGCTCGCGCCCGCCTGCGCCACCACGGTGGGCGAGGGCCAGGTCGTGCACGTGCACTCGGCCAAGGCGCAGGAAGCGCGCAAGGGCGTGCTGGAGTTTCTGCTGATCAACCATCCGCTCGACTGCCCGATCTGCGATCAGGCCGGCGAGTGCGAGCTGCAGGACTACACCTTTGCCGAAGGGCGTGCGGACTCCCGGTATCGTGAGCCCAAGCGGTTCAATCCGGTGGAGGATTTTGGCGGCGACGTGCTGTACGTGCAGAACCGCTGCATCCTCTGCACGCGCTGTGTGCGCTTCATGAGCGACGTCGCGCAGGATCCGGTGCTGAACGTGTCCGAGCGCGGGGATCGCGCCTTCATCGGCAAGGCCGAGGGGCATGACCTCACGAATCCGTGGGCCGGGAACGTGATCGATCTCTGCCCGGTGGGTGCGCTGCTCTCCAAGGACTTCCTGAACCGCGCGCGCGCGTGGGAGCTCGATCGGGCGCCCACCGTGTGCACCGGCTGCAGCCAGGGGTGCAACGCGGTCGCCGAGACGCGCGACAACGTCGCGGTGCGCCTCAAGCCGCGCCCGAACGAGGCGGTGAATCACTACTACATGTGCGAAGTCGGGCGCCTGAGCTATCGCGACTTCAACCGACGCGATCGCGTGGAGCAGCCGCTCGTGCGCGTGGGCGCCTCGCTGCAGATCACCGATTGGGAGGATGCCATCGCCGCGGCGGCGCGCACGCTGCAGGGATCGCGCGTGGTCGTGCTGGCGTCGCCCAATCTCTCGAACGAAGCGCTGTTCCTGCTCGAGCGCGTCATCACCACGGTGGGCGGGCAGGGGGCATTCCGCGTCGAGCGTGGTGAGGCGTTCCCGCTCCCCGGCGTGCCCGATCTGGCCCTGCGCGAGGAGCGCGCCGCGAATGCCACCGGGGCCCGCGCGCTGGGCTTCGTGGAGGTCGCCTCCGCGGCGGCGGCGCTGCGTGACGGCGACGTGCTGCTGGTGGCGGGGGATGCCCTGACCGAGCACGATGCCGACGCGCTCGCGCGCGCCAGTGCCGTCGTGGCGCTCGGCACCGTGCTGCCCGCGGCGCTCGCCGCCAAGGCGGCCGTGGTCCTGCCGATCACGAACACCTTGGAAGAAGAAGGCACGTTCACCAACCTGCGCGGCCGCGTGCAACGCTTCCTGCAGGCCAAGACGGCGCCCGGCATCGCCCGGCCGAGTTGGTACGTGCTGGCGGATCTCTTCGCGGCGATCGGTGGCGACGCGCGCTTCTTCCTGCCGCAGGAGGTCTTCGCGGCCCTCGCGGCCACGCACGCGCCGTTCGCGGGGCTCGACTACGAGGGGCTCGGTCTGCGCGGGCTCCCCGTCCTGCAGGAACCGGCCACGCCGGCATCCGGAGTGACGGCATGAGCACGCTATCGGTGCTGCCGGCGCTCGACCTCGCCCGCTGGTTCCCGCTGGCGGATTCGCAGAAGGCGCCGGAAGCCATCGGGACCTTCGTCCTCGCGAGCGCGGTGAAGATGCTCATCGTCTTTGCCGTCGTGCTGGTCTCGGTGGCGTTGCTGACGCTCGCCGAGCGCAAGATCGCGGCCTGGATTCAGGATCGGCGAGGCCCCAACCGGCTCGGCCCGGGTGGCATCCTGCAACCGGTGGCCGATGGTCTCAAGAACTTCATGAAGGAAGAGACCAACCCGGCCTTCGCCGACAAGGTCCTCTTCATCCTCGCGCCGGCACTCGCCTTCGTGCCGGCCCTCGTCACCTGGGCGGTGCTACCGATCGCCGCGCCGCTCCCGACGCCGTGGGGCCTCATCGACATGGCGGTCGCGCCGTTGCCGGTGGGGTTCCTGTTTACCCTCGCGATCTCGTCGCTCGGGGTGTACGGCATCGTACTCGCCGGGTGGAGCTCCAACAACAAGTACGCCCTGCTCGGCGGCCTGCGCTCGAGTGCGCAGATGATTTCGTACGAGATCGCCATGGGCATGTCCACGATTCCCGTGCTGCTGCTCGCCGGCAACGTCTCGCTGTCGGCTATCGTGCAGCAGCAGGCGAGCATGGGCTGGAACATCCTGTCGCTCACCGTGGCCTGGTTCACGTTTCTGGTCGCGGCCTTTGCGGAGACCAATCGCCTCCCGTTCGACCTCCCCGAAGCCGAATCGGAACTCGTGGCCGGCTACCACACGGAATACTCGGGGATGAAGTTCGCGATGTTCTTCATCGCCGAGTATGCGAACATGATCACCGTGAGCGGGATGACGGCCACGCTCTTTCTAGGTGGCTGGGATCTGCCGTTCACGCAGTGGGACAACATCCCGCCGTTCACGGTCGTGAAGACGGTCGTGACGCTGCTGGCCTTTGCCGCCAAGGTGGGGGCCTTCCTGTTCCTCTTCATGTGGATTCGCTGGACGCTCCCGCGGTTCCGCTATGACCAACTCATGTCGCTGGGGTGGAGCATCATGCTGCCGCTGGCGCTCTTCTATATCGTGCTCATCGCGGGGGCCACGCTCGCGCTCGACGCGATGGGGGTGGCCCGCGGGCCGCTCTTCTCGCTCGCGCTCCTCGGGCTCAACGTGGTGGTGATCACCGTGCTGCTGCGCTGGCTCGATCGCGGGAAGCTCATCAGCCCCGCCAGCGCGCGCGTCGGGGCCACCGATCTGGCCCGGATGCGTGCCCGCGGGCTCGACGTCGCACGGAAACAACTGGCCACCGGAACGCCGGGTGCCATCGAGGGAGGCCACTGATGGCGATCGGCGTCAAGGTCATGGAGCGGCCACTCGAGCGCGTGAGCTACGTCCGCTCCACGCTCAAGGGCATGGCGGTCACCTTCAAGCACCTGGTGGACCCGCACAAGGTCACCATGGAGTATCCCGAGACCAAGTGGGATCTCTCGCCGCGGTGGCGCGGCACGCACCGCATGCTCACCACCGAGGATGGCAAGGCCAAGTGTGTGGCCTGCGGCCTCTGTCCGACCGTGTGCCCGGCCAACTGCATCAAGCTCACCCCCGGTGAGGACGAGCAGGGGAACCGGTATCCGCTCGTGTTCGAGATCGACGAGTTCCGCTGCATCTTCTGCGGCTACTGCCAGGAAGTCTGCCCGGAGGAGGCCATTCATGTCGGTCGCCACTACGAGAACGCCGAGTACGATCGGGCGAGCTTCATCTACGATCTCGAGCGCCTGACCAGCCAGACCCACCCGGTCAGCGAGCTCTGGGACCCCGCCGATCCGAAGGGCGAATGAACGGCTTCTACCAGTTCCAGTTCTACTTCTTCGCGCTGCTCGCCATCGTGAGCGCGCTGCTGTTCGTGACGCGCAAGAACCCCGTGCCGGCCGCGCTCTGGTTGGTGAACGTGATGTTTGCACTCGCCGGGCTGTACGTCATGCTGGATGCGCCGTTCGTGGGCGCCGTCCAGGTGCTCGTGTACGCCGGGGCGATCATGGTGGTGTTCGTGTTCGTGGTCATGCTGCTCAATCTCGGACGCGACGGCATCTCGGATCTGCGCGGGCTCCCGGCACGGCTCGGCGCCGGCTTCGTGGGGCTCGCGCTGCTCGCCAACCTGCTGGTCGTGCGGCGGGAGTCGCTCCCGACGCTGCCGCTGGCCGCCCCGAGCGAGAACGTCGTGGAGCCGGTCGCGGCCTCGCTGTTCACGGATTACCTCGTCGCCTTCGAACTGACCAGCCTCGTGTTGCTGGTGGCCGTCGTCGGCGCCGTTCTCCTTGCCAAGCGGAAGGCGCAGGCATGATCAACGACGCGCTGATCGTTTCGGCGATCCTCTTCGTGATCGGCGTGATGGGGGTACTCACCCGCCGGAACGCGATCATCCTCTTCATGTGCGCCGAGCTGATGCTCAACGCCGTGAACCTGAGCTTCGTGGCGCTCGCGAAGCTCCACAACGTCACCGGGCACGTCTTTGTCGTGATGGTCATGACCATCGCGGCTGCGGAAGCGGCCGTGGGGCTCGCGATCATCATTTCGATCTTCCGCCACTTCGGTACGGTGGACCTGTCGAACCTCCGGACGCTCCGCGGATGATCCCGAAGCTGCTGCCCTTCGTCGTCTTCCTCCCGCTGATCGGCTTCCTGATCAACGGCGCGATCGCCCTGTTCGGTCGCGGCGAGAAGGGGACGGCCCGCCATCCGCTCGTCACCGTGATCGGCCCGGGCGTCGTGATCGGTGCGTTCGCCCTCGCCGTCGCGCTCTTCATGCGCATGCGCGTCGCCTTCGGTGACCCGGTCATCGTGTCGCTGGGCGACTGGATGCCGATGGCCGAGTTCAACATCGCGTGGACGCTGCAGCTCGATCAGCTGAGCATGGTGATGCTCCTGGTCATCACCGGCGTCGGCTCGCTCATCCATCTCTTCTCCGTCGGGTACATGCGCGACGACGCGGGCTACGCGCGCTACTTCGCGTATCTCAACCTGTTCGTCGCGTTCATGCTCGTCCTGGTGCTGGGCGCCAACTACCCGGTGATGTTCCTGGGATGGGAGGGCGTCGGCCTGGCGTCGTACCTGCTCATCGGGTTCTGGTTTGGCGAGCGCGCCAATGCCGAAGCCGGACGCAAGGCGTTCATCGTGAATCGCATCGGCGACTTCGGCCTGCTGATGGCGATGTTCCTCATCTACTCGGCCAACCAGCATCTCGACTTCGTCACCTCGCACTACAACGTCGGGCAGCTGGTGAACCACCCGATGTCGTATACGATCGCGATGTTCCTGCTGCTCGGCTGCGTGGGCAAGAGCGCGCAGATCCCGCTGTACATCTGGCTCCCCGACGCCATGGCCGGCCCGACGCCGGTGTCGGCGCTGATCCATGCGGCCACGATGGTCACGGCGGGCGTGTACATGGTGACGCGCGCCTCGCCGATCTTTGCGGCGGCGCCGAACGCGTCGCTGGTGGTCGTGCTGGTGGGCGCGGTCACGGCGCTCTATGCCGCGACCATTGCGCTCCGGCAGTGGGATATCAAGAAGGTGCTGGCGTACTCCACCGTCTCGCAGCTCGGCTACATGTTCGTGGCCGTTGGCTCGGGCGCCTACACGGCGGGCGTGTTCCACCTGGTCACGCACGCCTTCTTCAAGGCGCTGCTCTTCCTGGGCGCGGGCTCGGTGATTCACGCCATGCATCACGCGTATCATCACACGCATCGCGACGGCGAGGATGCGCAGGACATGCGCAACATGGGCGGCCTCGCGCGCTTCATGCCGGCCACGGCCGGTGCGATGACCCTGGCCACGCTCGCCATCGCGGGCGTGCCGCCGCTGGCCGGGTTTTTCTCGAAGGACGAGATCCTGTCGTCGGTCTTCGCCCGCGCCGGGGGCTCCGCGTTGGCGAGCGGGTCGCTGCTGGGGATCCCCGGCAGCACCGTGTTGTACGCGGCGTACGGCATGGGCATTCTCACGGCGCTGCTCACCGCCATCTACATGACGCGGTTGGTGCTGCTCACCTTCTTCGGCAGCAACCGCACCGGTGAAGCGGAGCGGGGGGCCTTGCACGAGGCGCCGCTCATCATGACGGTCCCGGTGCTGCTCCTCGGGGTGCTGACGCTGGGTGGGGGCTGGCTCAATCTCCCCGAACTCCTCCCCTGGGGACGGGTCGGCGTACTCGAGCACTGGCTCGCACCAGTGGTCGCCGGCGCGGCGACCCGGCTCGCGCCGGCGCAGCCAGTGGCCCATGGCACGGAACTCCTGCTCGTGGGCATCGCGACCGGCACGGCCCTGCTCGGCATCGTCGTCGCCCTCGTGCTGTACCGGAAGCCGCTCGAGGACAAGGCGCACTCCCCGGAAGACACGAGCCTGCTCGCCCGCGCCTACGGTGTGGACGCGGCCGTGCAGGCGGGCGTGGTCCGACCGGTGGCCTGGTTCTCCGACACGGTGCTCGCTCGCGGGATCGATCGCTTCATTGACGCCACGTTCACAGCGGTCGGTGCGCTGTTCCGTGGGGTCTCGTCGCTCTTTGGCAGGCAGGTGCAGGATGGCGATGTGGGCAAGTATGCCTGGCTGCTGGCCGGCGGTGCGATCGTGCTGATCGCCGCCCTCACGCTGGCGGGGCACTGATGCGCACCGCCTTGCTCTCCATGGGCGCGCAGCATTGGGTGCTGCTGGCGCTGCTGGTGTGGCCCGTAATCGCCGCCGTGATGGTTCGCCTGCTGGGTCGCGACGTGTCGCGCGACGAATCCGGCGCCGAAGCCCCGAGCGGCGGCCCCGATGCCCGTGTCCTCACCCTGGGCGCGCTCATCGTGGAGGCGCTCCTCGGCCTCGTGCTCTTCACGCTCTTCGACGCCGCGAAGAAGGGATGGCAGGCGCGCATCGACCTGCCGTGGCTGTCCGATCTTGGCGCGTCGATCAGTCTTGGCGTGGACGGGCTCTCCATGCCGCTCGTCGTGGTGACGGTGGTGCTGCTGCCGATCACGCTGCTGGGTGCGTGGAACAACGTCCGGGTGCGCACTCCGGCGTTCGGGGCGCTGGCCTTGTTGCTCACGAGTGGTCTGGTCGGCGTCTTCGTCGCACTCGATCTGCTGGTCTTCTATCTCGCGTGGGAGCTCATGCTGATCCCCACGTACCTGCTGGTGGGGGTGTGGAGCACCGCCGGTCGCTCGCGGGCAGCGCTGCGCTACGTGCTGTTCACGCTGGTGGGATCGCTGCTGATGCTGGTGGCGATCATCACGCTCTGGAATCTGGGTGGCGCCAACAGCTTTGGCTGGGATCACCTCGCCCTGCAGACACTCACGCCGCGGACGCAGCTCTTCCTCGCGCTGGCGTTTCTCTCGGCGTTCGCCGTGAAGTCAGCGCTCGTGCCGTTCCATACGTGGTTGCCCGATGCGCAGGAGGCCGCGCCCACCTTCGCGGCCGTCACGATCGGCTTCAAGGTCGGGGCGTACGGCATTCTCCGCTTCGTGCTGCCGTTCTTCCCGGCGGGCCTCGCGTGGGCGCCCTTGCGGAACACCCTGCTGGTGTTGTCACTCATCGGCATCCTGTACGGCGCGTTCGTCGCGCTCGCGCAGCGCGATCTCAAGCGGGTGATCTCCTACAGCTCGATCAGCCACCTGGGCTTCATCATGCTGGGCGCGGTGGCGTTCACCGGCCCCGGCCTCGAAGGCGCGGCGATGAGCATCGTGAACAGCAGTCTGACCACGTGCGCCCTCTTCCTGCTCGCCGGGATGCTCGAGGATCGCACGGGCAGCACCGAGCTGTCGCAGTTCGGCGGCATCGCCGCCCGTGCCCCGTTCTTCGGCCTGGCGCTGACCGTCGCCATGCTCGCGACGATCGGATTGCCGGGGACGAGCGGGTTCGTGGCCGAATGGATCGTGCTCTTCGGCGCCTTCCAGACGAAGCCCACCCACACGCTCATTGCGACGGCCGGCGTGGTCATCGCCGCCGCCTATGGGTTGCGGGCGGTCCAGCAGCTTCTCTTTGGTCCGGCCGGTGCCCGCACCGCGTCCATGACGGATTGTTCGGGACGTGAGCGTGTCGCGCTCGGTCTGGTGCTCGCCGCCATCGTGGCGCTGGGCATCGCGCCGGCGCCGGTGCTGCGTCCGTTGGCCCTCGGCACCAACACGGTGCTCGAGGCGGTGCAGTTCGGTCCGAACGCACCGTATGCGTCTCCCTCGATGTCGGTGAATCGATGAGCGACCTCGTGTCCGCCGGCGCGCTCCTGCGCGCCCTCGCGCCCGAGATGCTGCTGAGCGCCGGAGCCATGCTCATGCTGCTCCTGGCCGTGTGGCGGCCCGCGGTCGCGCGGGTCGATCTCGCCGAGGGCGGGGAACGCACCGGCACCATGGTGCAGATCGGCCTCGCGCTGTGCCTCTTTGCCGCGGTCGTGGTCGGGATTTCGTGGGGCGACAACGCCCCCGGCACCGCGGACCTGCGGCTCGCCGGTGACGGCTTCCGCTGGGCCATGGACCTCGTGATCCTCGCCGGCACCGCCGCCACGCTCGGGCTCATGGAGGCCGACCATCGGCGCAGTGGCGCGTATGCGCCCGAGGCGCCGGTGCTGGTCCTGCTCGCCGCCGTGGGGATGATGGTGCTGGCCGCCGCGCGCGATCTGATGTTCATCTTCCTCGGCATCGAGTTGATGTCGCTGGCGATCTACGTGCTCGCGGGGCTCAATCGCCGCAGCGCGCGCGGCGCGGAAGCGGCCATCAAGTACTTCCTGCTCGGCGCCGTGTCGACCGGCTTCCTGCTGTATGGCATGGCCCTGTTGTACGGTGCCACCGGCAGCACGCGGCTGGTGGATATCGCCGAGTGGATCACGGCCCATCCGGACCTCTCGCCGCTCCTGGTGCTTGGCACGGCGCTCTTGCTCGTCGGGCTCGCGTTCAAGGTGGCGGCGGCCCCGTTCCATCTCTGGACCCCCGACGTCTACGAAGGCGCGCCGCTTCCCATCGCGGCATTCATGTCGGCGACGGTCAAGACCGCCGCGTTCGCGGCGTTCGCGCGCGTGATGATCGAAGCGCTGGCCGCCGCGTCGCCACGCTGGCACCTCGGCGTCTGGTGGCTCGCCGCGATCACCATGATCGTCGGCAACGTGCTCGCCCTCTCGCAGCGGCAGGTGGTGCGCATGCTCGCCTATTCGAGCATCGCCCATGCCGGCTATCTGCTGGTTGCGGTGCTCGTCGGCGCCGAAGCCGGCACGGCCGCCATCGTCTTCTATGCGGTGTCGTATACGCTGGCCACGATGGGCGCCTTTGCGGTGCTCGTCACGGTGAGCAATGGTCGCGACCTGTCGCTCACGATCGATGACATCGCGGGCCTGTGGATGGTGCGGCCATGGCTCGCGAGCGCGATGGCGGTGTTCCTGCTCGCGCTGCTCGGCATGCCGCTCGTGGGTGGCATGGGCTTCTTCGCGAAGTGGTACATCCTGCAGGCGGCGCTGCAGGCGTCGTCGCCGCAGACGATCCTCTCGGTCATTCTGGTGGTGACCAGTGCGATCTCGGCGGGCTACTACCTGGTCCTGATCTCGGCGATGTTCATGCGGCCGCGTCCCGAGGGGCAGCCGCTGCCCACCACGGCCCCGATTCTCCGCGCGATCATCAGCGTGGCTGCCGTGACCCTGCTGGTGCTGGGGCTCTATCCCACGCCGCTGGTGCAGGTGGCCCGTCAGGCCTCCACCTCCTCCCCGCGCGCCCCCTCGACCGACGGGCCCAACGGTGGCAGGATTCGCTTGCAGACGGCGGCGACCCCCGGCGCCCCGTAGGAATGACCCGGTCCCGGCGGCAATCGTCTCTCCGGGACCCTTCCAATTCCTTCCCATGTCGATCAGCCAGACCATTTTCCGGCAGTATGACGTTCGCGGTATCGTGGGCCAGGACCTCACCGATGAGGTGGCCTACGGCCTTGGCCGCGCCTATGCGGCCCTCCTCGCCCAGCGCGGGATCAGCGGCGCCGTGGCGGTGGGTCGAGACAATCGCCCCAGCGGCACCGCGCTGCGCGACGCGCTCGTCCGCGGTCTGACCGAAAGCGGCGTGGATGTGGTGGATGTGGGGGTCGTCCCCACGCCGCTCCTCTACTGGTCGTTGCATCACGAGCCGGTGGTCGGCGGCATTCAGATCACGGGCTCCCACAACCCGCCTGAGTACAACGGGTTCAAGATGTGTCTCGGTACCGGGTCGCTGCACGGCGCCGATATCCAGACGCTGTATCAGTACATCGTCGCCGGCGTCTTCCCGAGCGGGCAGGGGCACGTGCGGCATGTCGAGGTGATCGATCGGTACGTCGCCGACATCGCCCAGAAGATCGGCCCGCTCCGCCACGCCGACGGCACGCCGCTCAAGGTGGTCTATGACTGCGGCAACGGCGCCGGTGCGCTCGTCGCCCCGCAGCTGATGCAAGCGCTCGGCGTGGAGGGCATCGGCCTCTTCACCGAAAGCGACGGCACGTTTCCCAATCATCACCCCGATCCGACGGTCCCCGAGAACCTCGAGGACTGCATCGCCGCGGTGAAGCAGCACGGCGCCGAAATCGGCGTGGCCTTCGACGGCGACGCCGACCGCATCGGCGTCGTGGATGCGTCGGGACGGATCATCTGGGGCGATCATATCCTGCTGCTCTACGCGCGGGATGTGCTCGCGCGCACCGGCACGGGACAGCCGATCATCTTCGACGTGAAGTGCTCGCAGGCACTCATGGACGGCATCGCCGCGGCGGGCGGTCAGGCGGTGATGTGGAAGACCGGACACTCCCTCATCAAGGACAAGATGAAGGAGACGCATGCGCCCATCGCCGGTGAAATGTCGGGGCACATGTTCTTCACCGAAGGCTTCTATGGGCACGATGACGCGCTGTACGCCGCAGCGCGCCTGCTGCGGATCATCGCCGATGCCGGTCAGCGGATTGATGAACTGCTCGCCGACGTGCCGCCGTTCGTGAGCACGCCGGAGATTCGCATCGATACCGACGAAGCCACGAAGTTCGCGATCATGAGCAAGGCCGTCCCGCACTTCAAGGGGCTCTACGACGTGATCGATGTCGACGGCGTTCGCGTGCTCTTCGGCGACGGCTGGGGCCTGTTCCGCGCCTCGAACACGCAGCCGGTGATCGTCGCGCGCTACGAGGCACGCACGCCGGAGCGGCTCGCCGAGATTCGCGGCATCATGGAAGCGTGGTTGCGCGAGCAGGGCGTCACCCCCTGACGCCCCACACGCAGCGCTGAGATGCGCATTCGCGGCTGGCTGCTGATCGCGCTCGCGACGATCGCCGGGCTCCTCCTCGTGGGGCGCACGGTGACGGCGTTGATGGTCGACCACGCGTGGTTCGCCGCGATGGGGGTCCCGGGGCTGTTCTGGGAGCAGGTCATCGACTCCCTCGTGCTGCAGGGCGGGGCGTGGCTGGCCGGCTCGCTGTTCGCGTGGGCCAATCTCCATGCGGTGCGGCGGACGATTCAGGCCGTCGCCATCCCCTCGCGGGTCGCGAACATCGAGTTCGTGGCCATGGTGCCGGCGCAGCGCCTGTCATCAGCCACGCTGATCGCCGCACTCGTGATCGGCGCCGTACTCGCGCTGCCCATCACCAACTGGAGCGACCTCGCGCTCGCGCGCCACGGGCTGCCCTTCGGCGAGATCGAGGGCATTCTGGATCGCGACCTCGGGTTCTACGTCTACTGGTTGCCGCTCGAGGAGACGCTGTATCTCTGGTCGTTGGTGGCGATCGTGGCCATGACCGCGCTCGTGCTGGTGCTGTACGCGCTGACGCGCTCACTGCGGCTCGAAGGGCGTCGCCTGACCGCGTCGAACCACGTGCGTCGGCACCTCAGCGCGCTCGGAGCCGTGGTGTTGTTGCTCCTGGCGTGGAGCTATCGACTCGACGCATTCGACCTGCTGCAGCAGGGCAGTGGTCCCGATGGGCTCTTTCTGCACGTGGATCATCGCGTGACGCTCCGCGTGGATTTTGTCCTGTCCTACGCCTGCGCTATCGCGGCCGCGATCATTCTGCGCACCGGGTGGGTGGGGCAGCTCCGCGCGGCGTTCGTCACGCTCACGCTGGTGCTCGTCGGGGCCATCGGCCTGCGTCAGGTCGCGCCGGCGGTGCTGGCGCGCGGCGATCTGCTGGGCGATCCGGCCAAGCGGGACCAGGATTACGTGGCATCGCGCACGCTCTTCAGCCGGCGCGCGTACGACGTGGATGCCATGCGATTGGCGTCGGATTCGCTCGGCCCCGAACCGAGTGCGCTGACCGACAGCGTCCGGCCGCGCCGCATCGAGCGCGCGCCGGTGGCCACGCTGGCCACGCTCGGGGATGACGCGTCGTTGTGGGATCGCACGGCCCTCGGACAGGCGCTCGGCGATGCGTCGGCGGCCAGCGCCGACCGTCCTGCCGCCGAGCCGGCGACCAGCAATCGCCTGGTCGATGCCGCGCCCGTCGGCTGGACGATCATCGATCATCGTCTGACCGGGCTCGTCGTCCGACGCCCGGTGGCGAGCAGCGAACGGTGGCGGCTGTTCGTGGCCGACGCCACGCGGCCGGTGCTGCGCGACAGTACGCTCGATCTCGCCCCGGCCGATGACGACGCGCGTGGTGCCTGGCCGCTGGTCGGTCCCGGACTCGAGGGCGCACGCCTGCTCACCGAACGAGCCGCGAGCGACGTCCCGGCGCCGTCGCTCGCGTCGCGGCGCCAGCGCCTGGCGCACGCGTGGGCGCTGCGCGATGCCGACCTGCTTGCCGCCGACTCCGGCGAGACCCACGCCCCGGTGCTCGTGACGCATCGCGACGTCCGCGATCGCCTCACGCGGCTCGCCCCCATTTTCGTACAGGGCGCCGATGTGCTCCCCGTGCGGCACGAGGAGCGGCTCTACTGGGCCGTACAGCTCTACAGCGTCTCCGATCATTATCCGTTGAGCCAACGCTGGGCCATCAACGACCACTGGTACGGCTACTTCAAGCTGGCGGCGACGGCGCTGGTCGATGCGACCACCGGCCGCGTGCAGCTCGTGCCGAGCGCGCGCCCCGACGCGATCACGCGCACGTGGATGACCCGGCTGCCGGTGCTCTTTACGCCCGTGAGCGCGCTACCGCCCGGGCTGGCCGATCAGCTGCCCCCGGCCACCGAGAGCGCTGCCGCCCAGATTCGCACGTTCGCCCGGTTCGGGTCGCGGCTGGACGGGCCGACCGTGCGCCATCTCCCCGACAGTCTCCTGGCGCGTACCGCACCCGCCCCATATGTGGTGCGCGACGGCGCGGCGGGCGCGGGAATCCTCGCGTGGAGCGTCCCCCTCCTCGACGAAACCGAGGAACTTGACGGCGTCGCCGTCGTCACCGGCGGTGCCGCGCGCACGACCTGGTGGCACCCCACGTCGGCGCCGTCGATCCGGTGGCGGAGCGCGCTCGAGGCGCTGCAGGCCAGCGACGATACCGTCGCGACGCCAGCGGCCACGGCGAAGCGGGACGCGCGCCGTCGACGGGGCCCGGTGCAGGCGCTGATGACCACACGTGGCCCGCTGCTCATGCAGGTCACGCAGACGACCCGGGCCGATGGCACACCGGCGATTGCGCGGGTGGCGCTGACGGACGGGCAGCATACCGGGGCCGGAGGGACGCTCGCCGCGGCTCTCGTGGCCATCGGCGAGCGGCCGTCGGGCGGGGTACCTCCCGCGGCGGCGAGTGGGTCGGTCTCCTCCGATGGGGAGGCCGCCCGCCTGTACGACGTCATGCGGCGCGCGATGCAACGCGGAGACTGGACGGCCTTTGGTGCGGCCTTCGACAGTCTGGGCTCCACGTTACGTCGCCCTCCGCCGTAGACGAGTGGCGAGCTGGATGTACACCCCCTAGCATACCGCTGACATTCCCCAGTCCTTGGAGAGCGCGTGAACCTACACGAGTATCAGGCGAAAGAGCTGTTGCGGGCGGCCGGCGTGCCGATCCCGCCCGGCGAAGTCGCCACGACGCCCGAACAGGCGGAGGCCATTGCCAAGAAGTATGGCACCGCCGTCATGGTCAAAGCCCAGGTGCATGCCGGTGGTCGCGGCAAGGCCGGTGGCGTCAAGTTCTGTCCCACGCCGGAGGCCGCGAAGGAGAAGGCCACGGCCATCCTTGGCATGACGATCAAGGACCTCACCGTCGAGAAGGTGCTCGTGACGGTGGCGGCCGACATCGGCTCGGAAGCGTACGTCGGCATCATCGTCGACCGCGCGACCAAGAAGCCGGTCTTCATGGTGTCCGCCGCCGGCGGCATCGACATCGAGGAAGTCGCGGCGACCACGCCCGAGAAGATCCTCTATCACCCGGTCGACACGCGCTACGGCCTCCTGCCGTTCGAGGCGATGCGCATGGGCTTCTTCCTGTACAAGGACGTCAAGCTCGCGCGTCAGGCCGCGAAGATCATGCAGCAGCTCTACACCGCGTTCATGAGCGCGGGCTGCTCGCTGGCCGAAATCAACCCGTTCGTCATGACGCCCGCTGGTGAGCTCATCGCCGTCGACGGCAAGATGGTCATCGACGACAACGAGCTCGATCGCCGCCCCGAGATCGCCGCCCTGCGCGACGAATCGAGCGAAGCGCCCAGCGAAGTCGATGCCCGCAATGCGAACCTCACGTTCATCAAGCTCGATGGCAACGTGGGCTGCGTCGTGAACGGCGCCGGTCTCGCCATGGCCACGATGGACCTCGTGAAGTACTACGGCGGTGATCCGGCCAACTTCCTCGACATCGGCGGCTCGTCGAATCCGGAGAAGGTCGTGAATGCGCTCCGCATCATCACGTCCGATCCGAACGTGAAGTGCATCCTGTTCAACATCTTCGGCGGCATCACGCGCACCGATGACGTGGCCAACGGCATCGTCACGGCCACGAAGGCGAACCCGCTGAAGGTGCCCATCGTCATCCGTCTCACCGGCACCAACGAGGAGCTGGCGTTGAAGATCCTGCAGGAGAACGGCTTCTCCGCGTCCAGCGACATGGACTCGGCGGTGCAGCGCGCGGTGGAACTCGCGACGAAGGGAGGTGCCGCGTGAGCATCTTCATCGACAACAGCACCAAGCTGATCGTGCAGGGCATCACGGGCCGCGACGGCTCGTTCCATGCCAAGCAGATGATCGAGTACGGCACCAAGGTCGTGGCCGGTGTGACGCCCGGAAAGGGCGGGCAGGTGTTCGAGGGCACCGCGCCCATCTTCGACACCGTGCATGACGCGGTGCAGGCCACCGGCGCCAATACGTCGGTGATCTACGTGCCGCCCATGTTCGCGGCCGACGCGATCATGGAAGCCGCGGCGGCGGGCGTGAAGTTCATCGTCTGCATCACCGAAGGCGTGCCGGTCCTCGACATGACCAAGGTGTACCCGTACGTGAAGGAGTCGGGCGCGCGCCTCCTCGGCCCGAACTGCCCGGGGCTCATCACGCCGGGCCAGTCCAAGGTCGGCATCATTCCGGGCCGCATCTGCGCTCCCGGCAACGTGGGCGTCGTGAGCCGCTCGGGCACGCTCACCTACGAGGTCGTGAACGCGCTCACCAAGGCCGGGATCGGCCAGAGCACGTGCGTCGGCATCGGTGGCGACCCGATCAACGGCACGAACTTCATCGACTGCCTCAAGGCGTTCGAGGCGGATCCGAACACGAAGGCCGTGGCCATGATGGGGGAAATCGGTGGCACCGACGAGCAGGAAGCGGCTGCCTTCGTGAAGGAGCACATGACCAAGCCGGTCGTGGGCTTCATCGCGGGTCAGACGGCCCCGCCGGGCCGCCGCATGGGCCACGCGGGCGCCATCATCTCGGGTTCGGCCGGGACGGCCGCCGAGAAGATCGACGCCTTCAAGGCCGCCGGCATGGGCGTCGCCCAGCGCCCGGTGGACTTCGTGGAGCTGATCAAGGCGCGGCTCGCCTAAAGGGCCGGCCCGCTCCCGGAACGTCCCGGGGTGGTTATCTTGCGCGCGGCGGACGCCTCACGGTGTCCGCCGCGTTGCATCTAACCTCTTGCCAAATCAGACCATGGCCGGTCGTCATACGCTTACCATCGTGAAGCCGGATGCCTTTGGCGCCGGCAATGCGGGCAATATCATCGCGCTGCTCGAAAAGCAGGGCTTCAAGGTGAAGGCCGCGCGCGTCATGCACCTCACGACCGCCCAGGCGGGCGCGTTCTACGAGGTCCACAAGGCGCGCCCGTTCTTCGGCGAGCTCGTGGAGTTCATGACCAGCGGCCCGTGCATGCCGATGATCCTCGAGAAGGACGACGCCGTGGCGTCGCTCCGCACGGCGATCGGCGCCACCGACCCGGCCGAAGCCGCCGAGGGCACGGTGCGCAAGCTGTACGCCGAGTCGAAGGGGAAGAACGCGATCCACGCCTCGGACTCGGATGAGAACGCCGCCCGCGAGGCGCGCTTCTTCTTCGCCGAAGCCGACGTCATCGCCTGATTTCCGGCTCTGCCGTGGGGCCCGGCGTAACTCTGCGTCCGGGCTCCACTTAAAGCCATGTTCCCAACGCGAGAATACTCGGACGAGCCCTTGTGTCACGGGGACGGCCGCTCTACGTTTCACGGCTATGCTGTGCTTTGACATCCGGAGTCTGGAAGCCCGTGCCGAGAGCGTCGATGGTCTGCTCGAGTCCGGCGATCCGGTGTGGGAAGCCGAGGACACGCGTCCGGCGGAAGCCGGGGTGTTCGTGTCCGGCCGGCTCTCCAGCGCGGGGCATGGTCGCTTTTACTTCAGCGGCCGGTTCCATGGCACGGCGACGAGCGAGTGCAGGCGCTGCCTGACCGCCGTCACCTTGCAGGTCTCGGAAGATGTGCAGTGGATCTTCGCCCAGTCCGGAGTGGACGAAGCCGAAGAAGACGATGTCTTTCCGATTCCGGCGAACGAACGCGAGCTCGATCTGCGTCCGGTAGTGCGCGAAGAGTGGTTGCTGGCGGTGCCGGCGTTTGCGCTCTGCAAGGACGACTGCAAGGGCCTGTGTCCGTCCTGTGGTGCCGATCGCAATACGGGGGAGTGCAGCTGTCCCCCGCCGTCAGATCCCCGTTGGGAGTCGCTGCGCGCTCTGCGCGACGAGCCCTGACGGTCCTTCTTGTCCCGAACGTTCAGGTCAGAGTCCCATGGCCGTACCGAAGCGCCGTACCTCCAAGCGGCGGAAGCGCGCCCGCAATACGCACAAGGCTGCGCCCGCCATCGTCATCCAGTCGTGCCCCCAGTGTGGCTCGGCCAAGCGCCCGCACCGCGTTTGCGCGGAATGCGGGTACTATGCGGGTGAGCAGCGGGTAACGGCGCAGGAAGCGTAAGCTTGGCGCGCATTGCCGTGGATGCCATGGGGGGCGATTTCGCTCCCCGGGCCCCCATCGCCGGCGCCCTCCAGGCGCTCGCCGCGCTCCCCCCGCAGCACCACATCGACCTCGTCGGCCAAACGGCCGTCATCGAGGCGGAACTCGACGCGTTGTTCAGCGGCGAGCTCGCCTCGATTCGTCATGTCCGGGAGCGCCTCGCCATCATCGAGGCCCCCGAGGTCATCGAGATGACCGACAAGCCGTCGGTCGCGCTGCGCGGCAAGACCAATAGCTCCATGGTCGTAGGGCTCAAGCGCGTCGCCGAAGGCCACGCGCAGGGCTTCGTCTCCGCCGGCAACACCGGCGCCCAGATGGCCGCCTCGCTGGTGCTCCTCAAGCTGCACCCCGGCCTCACGCGCCCGGCCATCGGCACCGTCTTCCCGACGGCCCGGCAGCCGGTTCTCGTGCTCGACTCGGGCGCCAACGTGGACTGCTCAGCCGAAGAGCTGGTCCAGTTCGCGCGGATCGGCACCGTCTACGCGCACGCGCTCCTCGGGCGAGAGAATCCCGCCGTCGGGCTCCTCTCCATCGGCGAAGAGCCGGAGAAGGGGAATGCCGCGGTCAAGGACGCACATCAGCGGCTGGCCAGCGCCGGTCTCAATTTCCTGGGCAACGTCGAAGGGCGCGACATCCCGAAGGGCCGCTGCGATCGCGGCACCATCGACGTCGTCGTCTGCGACGGGTTCGTCGGCAATGTGCTGCTCAAGTTCTACGAGAGCATCGGCCCGATGATCATCGGCATGGTGTCGCAGGTCGCGAACCTCGACGCGCACGCCATCGCCAAGCAGCTGACGCAGATCGATCCCGATGAACATGGCGGCGCGCCGCTCCTCGGCGTGCGCGGGGTGTCGATCATCTCGCACGGCAAGAGCTCGCCGCGCGCCATTCAGAACGCCATCGCCGTGGCGCTGCGCGCCCACGAATCCGGCATGACCGAGGAAATCGGCCGCCGCCTGGCGGAATCGATGCCCTCGGCGACGGCGTCCGCGACCTCCAGCACGACTGCCGCATGAAGCGTCCGTTTGCCTACATCGCCGGCACCGGCCATGCCGTGCCCAAGCGCGCCGTCACCAATCACGACATCGCCGCGATGGGCGTGGAGACCGACGATCAGTGGATCGTCGAGCGCACCGGCATCAAGCAGCGCTACGTCGCGGGGGAAGGCGAATCGCTGACCTCGATCTCGGCCGAGGCCGCGCGGCAGGCGATGGCCAAGGCCGGCGTCCAGCCCGGCGAAATCGATACGATCATCCTCGGCACGGCGTCCCCCGACCATCTGCTCCCGTCCACGGCCGTGGAAGTGCAGACGGCGCTGGGGTGCACGCGCGCGGCGGCGTTCGATCTCGGCGCCGCCTGCAGCGGCTGGCTCTACAGCGCCATCGTGGGCGAGTCGCTCATCGCCAGCGGATCGGCCGACACCGTGCTGGTGATCGGCGCCGAAAAGCTGAGCAGCATCGTGGACTGGACCGATCGCAACACGTGCATCCTGTTCGGCGACGGCGCCGGCGCGACGGTGCTCCGTCGCACGCCGCAGCGCGGCGGCACGAAGGGCATTCTGTCGACCTTCATGCGCTCCGATGGCGCGCTCGCCGAGCTGCTGTGGCGTCCCGCCGGCGGCGGGGCCAAGCCGTTCTCGCCCGAGTCGTTCGAGCACAAGGAGCACTACATCCACATGGCAGGGCGTGAGGTGTTCAAGCACGCCGTACGCTCGATGGCCGAATCCACCGATCGTGCACTCGACGCCGCCCGCCTGACCGCCGCCGACATCGACCTGCTGATCCCGCATCAGGCGAACATCCGGATCATCGAAGCGACGGCCAAGCACGCCGGGATCTCGATGGACAAGGTGTTCGTGAACGTCGATCGCTACGGCAACACGTCCGCCGCGTCGGTCCCCATCGCGCTCAATGACGCGATGGAGCAGGGCCGCGTGAAGGAAGGCTCGACGGTGCTCTTTGCGGCATTCGGCGCCGGGTTCACCTGGGGCTCGGCCGTCGTCCGCTTCTGAGCGGCACGCGGTCCGTTTTCACCACTCGCTACGCCATGGAAATCGTCCTCCTGCTGCCCGGGCAGGGCTCTCAGAAGGTCGGCATGGGCAAGGACCTCTACGAGGCCTTTCCCGCCGCCCGTGATGCCTTTCAGACGGTCGATGACGCCGTTGGGGCCGCGCTGTCGACGCTCGCCTTCGAAGGGCCGGCCGATGAGCTCACGCGCACGCTGAATGCCCAGCCGGCGCTGCTCGCGCATAGCGCGGCGGTGTGGGCGGTGGTGCGCGACGCCGTCGGCCCCCAGCTGCGGGCGGCCGCCGGTCACTCGCTCGGCGAGTTCTCGGCGTACCACTGCGCGGGCACGCTCGATCTCGCTGCCGCCGCGCGCATCGTGCGCCAGCGCGGCACGCTCATGTACGAGCAGGGGGTCGCACGACCGGGCGCCATGGCCGCCATTCTGGGCGTGCTCACCGCCTCGATCGACGACCTGTGCGCGCAGGCCAGCCGCGAGCGCGGGCTCGTCGTGCCGGCCAACTACAACAGCGAAGAGCAGGTGGTCATCTCGGGCGAAGTCGCAGGCGTGGAGCGCGCGATGGAACTCGCCAAGGAAGCCGGGGCCAAGCGGTGCCTGCCGCTGCCTGTGAGCGGCGCGTTTCATTCGCCGCTCATGGAGCCGGCGGTGGCCGGCCTCACGACCGCGCTCGATGCCGAGGTGTGGCAGGATCCGTCGGTGCCGGTGGTCGCGAACGTCAACGCGCAGGCCATCACCGACGCCGCCACCGCCAGGGCGCTGCTCGTGCAGCAGCTGACGGCCCCGGTGCAGTGGACGCGCGTCATGCGCGAACTCGCAGCCCGTCATCCCGAGGCCCTCTTCCTCGAGATCGGCAGCGGCGCGGTGCTCACCGGGCTCGCCCGCCGCATCGCCCCGGGCGTCAAGACCGCCTCGTGTGGCACCGTGGCCGAAGTCGAGAAGCTGCTGCAGGACCTTTCCGCCGCACGGAGCTGAGACGGACATGAGTACGCCCTCGCAGGGTCTCACCATTCAGCTGGGCGGGCGCGTGGCGCTCGTCACCGGCTCGACGCGCGGCATCGGCCGCGCCGTCGCCACGGCGCTCGCCAACGCAGGCGCCCGCGTCGCCGTGACGGGCCGCGATCTGGCCAAGGCGCAGGAAGCCGCCGCCGAGATCGCCGCCGCCACGGGGGCCGACGTGCGCGGCTTCGCCGCCGATGTGAGCGACGTGGCGCAGGCGACCGCGCTGGTCGAGGCGGTGGAGAAGGAGTTCGGCGCGCTCGACATCCTGGTGAACAACGCCGGCCTGACGCGCGACAACCTGATGATGCGCCTCAAGGACGACGACTGGGACGCCGTGATCAACGCCAACCTGCGCGGCGCCTTTGCGACCTGCCGGGCGGCGACGCGCGGCATGATGAAGCGCCGGTGGGGGCGCATCATCAACATCGCCAGCGTGGTCGGCCTGATTGGCAACAAGGGACAGGTGAACTACGCGGCCAGCAAGGCGGGCTTGATCGGCATGACCAAGTCCATCGCCAAGGAGCTGGCCTCGCGGAACATTCTGGCCAACGTGGTGGCCCCCGGCTTCATCGAGACCGATATGACGGCCGCGATGACCCCGGAGGCCCGCAGCACGCTCAGTGCGGGGATTCCGCTCGAGCGCCTCGGGACCCCCGAGGACATCGCGAGCATGGTGGTTGTGCTCGCTTCCGACCTGACCAGTTACGTGACCGGGCAGGTCTTTGTGGTGGACGGCGGCCTGGTGATGTAGAGCGCCTCGGGTTGCTCGATCCGTCCGCCCCCAACCCGCCCCGGCGGGGCGCGGGATGGGCGCCGGGCCTCCCAGTGGCGCCTCGCAACGGCTAAGTTCCCCATCTTCCCTTACCAACTTCAGAGGAACCGTTCCCATGTCGGATCACGCGTCGAAGATCAAGGACATCATCGAGAAGGAGCTCGGGGTGGAGCGCGAGAAGCTCACGCCCGAGGCGAGCTTCATCGAAGACCTCGGCGCCGACTCGCTCGACATCGTCGAACTGGTGATGGAGTTCGAGAAGGAGTTCAACATCGACATCCCCGATGAGGATGCCGAGAAGCTCCGCACGGTCGGCGACGCCATCGCGTACCTCGAGGCGAAGGTCGGCGGTTGATGCGGCGGGTCGTCGTCACGGGGTTGGGTGCCGTCACGCCCGTCGGCAACGACGTGGCGACGACCTGGCAGTCCTTGCTGGGTGGGGTGTCTGGAGGCGCTGACATTACCAAGTTCGACGCCAGCACCTTCAAGGTCCGTTTCGCCTGTGAAGTGAAGGGCTTCGACGTCGGTCTGTACATGGACCGCAAGGAAGCCAAGCGGGCGGACCTGTTCACCCAGTACGCCATGGCCGCCTCGGTGCAGGCCATGGCCGATGCCGGTCTCGAACACGGGAAGAACTACAACCCGGAAGAGACCGGCGTCATCATCGGCAGTGGGATCGGCGGCCTGAACACGATGGAGGACCAGCACTCGGTCCTCATGACGTCGGGCAACAAGCGCATCTCGCCGTTCTTCATCCCGATGTACATCGCCGACATTGCGGCGGGTGTGGTCTCCATGCGCTTTGGCGCCAAGGGCCCCAACTACGCGACCATGTCGGCGTGCGCGACCAGCGCGCACGCCATCGGCGAGGCGTTCCGCACCATCAAGTACGGCGATGCCGACGTGATGATCTGCGGCGGCGCCGAGGCGTCGGTGTGTGCCATGGCGATTGGCGGATTCGGGAACATGACGGCGCTCTCGGAGCGCAATGACTCCCCGTCTACCGCCTCGCGTCCGTTCGATGCCACCCGCGACGGCTTCGTGCTGGGCGAGGGGGCCGGTGTGGTGGTGCTCGAGGAGCTCGAACACGCCCGCCAGCGTGGCGCGCGGATCTACGGCGAGGTCATCGGCTACGGCGCCACCGGCGACGCGTACCACCTCACCGGCCAGCCCGACGCGCACGAAGGGCTCCAGCGGGCCATGAAGCGCGCGCTCCGCGACGCGAAAATCGCCCCGACGGATGTGGATTACATCAACGCCCACGGCACCTCGACGCCCCTCAACGATCCGAACGAGATCAAAGGCATCAAGGCCGTCTTCGGCGACCACGCCCGCGCGCTGTCCGTGAGCTCGACCAAGTCGGCCACCGGGCACATGCTGGGCGCCGCCGGCGGGGTGGAATTCATCGCCTGCACGCTGGCCCTCCGGGACCAGATCATCCCGCCCACGATCAACTACAGCACGCCGGACCCGGAGTGCGATCTGGACGTCACCCCCAATACGCCCAAGCAGCGCCAGGTGCGGGTCGCCCTGTCGAACAGCTCCGGCTTTGGTGGCCACAACGTCTCCATCGCCGTAAGAGGGTGGCACGGCGACTGATTGCAGGACATATATCGAGGTGACGCGCGACGGGGAGCACTCCAGAGGTCGTCGCGCCGGAACCCCGGGTCTGTCCTGATGCCACACGCTGTGCCCTTTGATGTCGCTCGCCTGCAGGATCCGGCGCTTCGCCCCATCGGCGAAAAGCTGGTCCGCGGCGAGCGATTGTCGTTTGCCGACGCCCTGACGCTCTACCGCACCCCCGACCTGCTGGGGCTCGGGGCCATGGCCGATGCCGCCAACCGCGCGAAGCACGGTGATCGCGTCACCTTCGCGGCCAACCAGCATATCAACCCCACGAACATCTGCGTGCTGCGCAAGACGTGCGTGTTCTGTGGGTATGCGCGCCTGCCGAAGGAAGAGGGGGCGTACCGCTATTCGCTCGAGCAGGTGCTCGCCGAGTCCGATCGCGCCGATGGCACCATCACGCGCGAGTTTCACATCGTGGGCGGCCTCGATATGCAGGCCGGGCTCGCGTACTACCAGGAGATGTTCCGCGCCCTCAAGCAGCGGCATCCCCAGGTGCACATCAAGGCGCTCACCGCCGTCGAGATCGCGCACATCGCGCGCATCGAGAAGATGAGCCGCGCCGATGTGCTGATCGCCCTGCGCGAAGCGGGCCTCGATACGCTGCCGGGGGGCGGCGCCGAAACCTTCAGCGCCGCAGTGCGCGAGCAGATCGCCGACAAGAAGCTGGGCGGCGCCGACTACATCGACGTGCATCGCACGGCACATCAGCTCGGCATCCGCTCCAACTGCACGATGCTCTACGGCCACGTGGAGACCTTCGAAGATCGCGTGCAGCATCTCACCATGCTCCGCGATTTGCAGGATGAAACGGGTGGCTATCTCGCGTTCATCCCGCTGGCATATCACCCCGACGACAACGAACTCGGGACCACGCTCGGCCGTACCGGCACGGCCACGACCGGCATGGACGACCTGCGCAACCTGGCCGTGGGCCGTCTCTATCTCGACAACTTCGAGCACATCAAGTCGCACTGGATCATGGTGACCCAGCCGGTGTCGCAGATCGCGCTGCACTTCGGCGTGAACGACATCGAAGGCACCGTGGTGCGCGAAAAGATCTACCACGCGGTCGGCGCCCACACGCCGCAGGGGATGACGCTGCCGCAGCTGCTCACGCTCATCCGCGGGGCTGGGAAACAGCCTGCCGAGCGCGATTCGTTCTACCATGTCCTCCGGGAGTTCCCGGAGGGGGACACCGGCGCCGAGGCGCCGGCGGCCGACGCGCTCGCGACGGTCTGACCTTCGTTCACTGCCCATGCTCCGCGTCGGCCGCATTCGCTACATCAACTGCTATCCGGTTTACGGCGGCATCGATCGGGGCATCGTCCCGTTCGAAGGGACGCTCGTGGACGGCGTGCCGACGCACCTGAACCGCCTGATGGCGGCCGGGGAGCTCGATGTGAGCGTGGTGTCGGCGGTCGAGTACGCGAAGGACGCGACGCAGTTCCTGCTGCTCCCCGAACTGGGGATCACCAGCGATGGGCCGGTCCGGAGCGTGGTGCTCTTCAGCAAGCGCGACCCGCGCGATCTCGGCGGGCGCCGCGTCGTGGTGAGTTCGAGCAGCATGACGAGCGTCGCGCTGCTCGAACTGCTCTTCGAGAACGTCTGGCGCTGCCGCCCCGAGTTCGTGCCGGGCAACGCCGAGCTGGCCGATCTGGGCACCTTCGAGGCCGACGTGCACGACGCCCGGCTCGTGATCGGCGATGCGGCCCTGCGCATGTTCGATGAGGCCAACCGGGGCGGACTCTGGGCCGAGCGCTATCCGTGGCGCGAGGATCTGGGTGCGGTCTGGAAGCAGTGGACCGGGCTGCCGTTTGTCTTTGCCGTCTGGGTGGCGCAGCGCACCACGCCGGTGCGCGAGGCGTTGTCCGTGCACGGCTCGCTGCTCACCTCGCGCGACTGGGGGCTCGCCAACATTCCCGAGCTTTCCCGTCAGGCCGCCGAGGCCAGTGGCGTGCCGTTTGAGACCTGCGTCGAGTACTTCGCAGGCCTCGATTATCGCTTGTCCTATCCGCATCTCGCCGGGCTCTCCGAATTCTTCCGCCGGCTCGTGTCGGCCGGTCGTGTGCCCGATGGCAACTTTGCGTTTCTTCCCGCAGCCTAGCCCGACTTCCCATGCGTGATCTGCTCGATTTCTACACGAATGCCCCCCTGCTGGAACTCGGCCAGGAGGCCGATCGCGTCCGTCAGGCCAAGCACCCGCACGGGGTCGTGACGTACATCGTCGATCGCAACATCAACTACACGAACGTCTGCGTGGCCGACTGCGGCTTCTGCGCGTTCTATCGGCGGCCGAAGAACGGGGAAGGGTACACGCTCTCCTTCGAGCAGATCGGCGCCAAGATCGAGGAGACGAAAGCCCTCGGCGGCGTCCAGATCCTCATTCAGGGCGGGCACAATCCGTACATCCCGTTCGAGTGGTACCTCGACCTGATGCGCTACATCAAGAAGTACCATCCCATTCACATCCACGGCTTCTCGCCGAGTGAGGTGGACTTCTTTGCGACGCGCTTCCGCATGGAAGCGCGTGATGTCATTCGCGAACTCAAGGCGGCAGGGCTCGACTCCATCCCCGGCGGCGGCGGCGAGATTCTCGTGCAGCGCGTGCGGGACATCGTCGCCCCCAAGAAGGCGGGTGCCGATCGTTGGCTCGAAATCATGGAGCTCGCGCATCAGGAAGGGATGAAGACGTCGGTCACCATGATGTACGGCATCGGGGAGACGCTCGCCGAGCGCATCGAGCATCTGCAGCGGGTGCGCGATCTGCAGGCGCGCACCGGCGGGTTCACGGCGTTCATCACCTGGCCGCTGCAGCCGGAGAACACGCCGACGCTGTCGCACATGCCCAAGACCGACGCGGTGACCTACCTCCGCACCGTCGCCATCTCACGCATCGTGCTCGATAACGTGCCCAACCTGCAGTCGAGCTGGGTCACCATGGGCATGAAGGTCGGACAGATGGCGCTCCGCTTCGGCTGCAACGATTTCGGCTCGCTGATGATCGAAGAGAACGTGGTCTCGGCGGCGAACACGACGCACCGCACCACGGTGGAGGAGCTCGATCGGCTCATCATCGATGCCGGCTTCACGCCCGCGCGGCGTCGGCAGGACTACTCCATCATCGCCGACGCCCCGGCGACGGTCGCCGCGTGACCGGCACCCTCCCCATGCGGGTGGGCATCGGCTACGACTCGCATCGGTTCGGCGAGGGCGGGCCCATGCGACTCGGCGGCATCGACATTCCGAGTGACCGGCACTGTGCCGGCCACTCGGACGGCGATGCCATTTGCCATGCGGTCACCGATGCCATTCTGGGGGCGGCCGGATTGGGCGACATCGGCGAGATGTTTCCCGATACCGATGCGGCCAACAAGGGGAAGGACTCGGTCGTGATGCTCGAGGCCGCCGTGGCGCGGCTGCACGCCGCCGGATGGCGGGTGGGCAACGTGGACATCACGGTGATCACGCAGCGCCCCAAGATTGGCCCGCACCGGCAGGCCATTCGTGAGCGACTGGCCACGGTGTTGCAGGTGGGGGCGGCAGACGTGTTCGTGAAGGGCAAGACCAACGAACAGCTCGGCTGGATTGGGCGCGAGGAAGGCCTCGCCGTGATGACCACCGCCAGCATTCTCCCCCGCTGAACGATCTCCTCGACTGGCTCACGGGTCTCCCGGATCCGCTGCTCTACGGCACGCTGCTGCTGGCCGCGTTCGCCGAGAACATCTTCCCGCCGCTGCCCGCGGACACCGTGATTGCGCTGGGGGCCTTTGTGGCCGCCCGCGGCAACGGCACCGCCTTCGGCGTGTGGCTCGCCACCATGATCGGCAATATCGGGGGCGCGATGGCGATGTATGGCGTCGGGCACCGCTACGGTCTCCCGTTCCTGCAGCGCCGGGCACCGCGGCTCTTCCCGGCCGGCGCCACCGAGCGCTTCGCCGAACAGTTTGCCGCGCAGGGCATGGTGGCGGTGGTCATCAGTCGCTTTCTGCCGGCCGTGCGGGCCGTCGTGCCCCCCGTGGCGGGCGCGCTGGGTATCGGGGCACTCCGGGCCCTGATCGCCATGGCGATCGCGTCAGGCGCCTGGTACGGGCTCGTGTGCGTCCTGGCCTTTCGGGCCGGCGCGAACAGCGATGCCTTGCTCGCCCGCATCGCCGAGCAGCAACGAACGGTGGGGCTGGTCGCCCTCGCGCTGGCCGCCATGGGCGGGGGCTGGTTCCTCTGGCGGCGGCGGAGGGGCGCGTGAGTACCCCCGCCGCCGACACCGACGACAAGGCGCTGCGCCGCGGCTTCCATCTGCAAGCCTTCGAGGACGCGTTGCAGTTGGAAGAAGGGGCGTCCCCGCGCACCATCGAGGCCTATCGCCGCGATGTGATCCGGTGCGCCGCGTGGCTGCGGGCGCAGGGCATCACCACCGCCCGGGACATCACGCCGGGCAGCCTGCGCGAGTTCGTGTACCACCTCAAGGATCTGGGGCTCGCCGGTAGCTCCATCCGGCGCAATATCTCGGCGCTGCGCACCTGGTTTCGCATCCTCGTGGCCGAGGGGCTCGTGCACACCGATCCCACCGAGCGGCTCGATTCACCGCAACGGTGGCGCACGCTCCCGGAGGTGTTGAGCGTGGACGAGGTCACCCGCCTGCTGGCGGCACCGCAGCTGGAGGAGCGCCTCGCCTTTCGCGACCGCGCGATGCTCGAGTTGGCCTACGGCGCCGGTCTGCGCGTCTCGGAGTGGATCGGGCTCGCCGTGAAGGACGTGCTGCTGGAAGAGGGGTTGCTGCGCGTCTTCGGGAAGGGCAGCAAGGAGCGGCTGGTGCCGATCGGGCGATCGGCCATCGGCGCGGTGGCCGTCTACCTGCGCGAACTGCGCCCCGTGCTCGAGAAGGGCGCGGGGAAGGGCATTCTCTTCCTGAACGGGCAGGGGAAGCCGCTCACGCGCATGGGCGCGTGGAAGATCCTGCGGAAGTACGTCGAGCAGGCCGGTATCGAGAAGGCCGTCTCGCCCCATACCCTGCGGCACTCCTTCGCCACGCATCTGCTGGAAGGCGGCGCCGACCTGCGCGCGGTGCAGGAGATGCTGGGACACGCCGACATCGCGACGACGCAGATCTACACCCACGTCGATCGTGAGTATCTTCGGAGTGTCCACAAGCAGTTCCATCCGCGCTCCTGAGGCCCAACGGCGCATGCTCCTCGTCATCGACAACTACGACTCGTTTACCTACAACCTCGTCCAGTATTTCGGCGAGTTGGGGGAAACGCTCGAGGTGCATCGCAACGACGCACTCTCGGTGGATGACGTGGGCGCCATGCGCCCGGAGGCGATCGTGGTCTCGCCGGGCCCGTGCTCGCCGCGCGAGGCCGGCATCTCGGTGGACGTGATTCGCCGCTACGGCCCGGAGATTCCCCTGCTCGGCGTGTGCCTCGGCCACCAGGCCATCGGCGAGGCGTACGGTGGTGTCGTCTCTCGCGCGAAGCGGGTGATGCACGGCAAGATGTCCCAGCTGCAGCACGACGGGACCGGCCTCTTCCAGGGCGTGCCGAGCCCCTTCGGTGTGATGCGCTACCACTCGCTCATCGTGGAGCGGGACACACTGCCGGCCGAGCTCGAGGTCACCGCCACCGCCGTCGATGACCCCTCGGAAATCCACGCCCTGCGCCACCGCACCCATCCCGTCTGGGGCGTGCAGTTTCATCCCGAATCGATCCTCACCGAGCACGGCCGCGACCTGCTGGTGAACTTCCTCGCCATGGCGCGCGCGCACCGGCGCTAAGCGGCCCCGACGCGCCGCTTACTTCGGATCGTGCTCCACGAACGTCTCGGCAATTTCGGCGATCTCCTCGATCTCCTCGCTGGGCTTGATCACCAGCGACAGGAGCACGCTCGTCAGCAGCACGCCCGCGACCACGCCCAGGGACACGCCAATGCTGATCGGGTACGTCTCCGACAGCAGCATCTTCACGCCCACGAACGCCAGCACGACCGACAGGCCGTACTTGAGCAGGTGGAACTTGCCGATCACGCTGGCGAGCACGAAGTACATCGACCGCAGCCCGAGAATGGCGAATACGTTGGACGTGTAGACCAGAAAGGGATTGCGCGTGACCCCGAAGATTGCCGGAATCGAGTCGAGCGCGAACACGACATCGGTGGTCTCGACGAGCATCAGGACCACGAAGAGCGGCGTGGCGGTGCGACGCATGACGCCGCCAGGGCCCGCCTCACGAATGAAGAAGCGCTCGCCGTGAAACTGGGCCGTGACGGGCAGGACCTTGCGCACGAACTTGATGACCGGGTTCGCCTCGGGTTCGATCTCGCTGTCTCCACCGAACGCCATCTTGATGCCGGTGTAGACGAGGAACGCGCCGAAGACGTAGATGATCGCGTGGAACCGCTCGATCAGCACGGCGCCGGCGCCGATCATCGCGCCGCGCATCAGCAGCGCGCCGAGGATGCCCCAGAACAGCACCCGATGCTGTAGTTCCGGCGCGATGCGGAAATAGCCGAAGATGAGGATGAAGACGAACAGGTTGTCGACCGACAGCGCCTGTTCGACGAGATAGCCGGCGTAGAACTCCAGCATCGACGCCCGCCCCATCTCGAGGCCGATCCAGCCGCCAAAGCCGATGGCCAGCGTCACCCACACGGCACTCCACGACAGGGCTTCCCGAACCGACACGGCGTGCGCCTTTCGGTTGAACACCCCGAGGTCGAGCGCCAGCAGGAACAGGACCAGGGCGTTGAAGCCGATCCACCACGATGTGGGCATGCCGAAGCGTTGGAAGTGACGACGTGCGACCTGTTTGCCTTCAGCCGCCGAACCGGGTATCTTAATTGGCGTGAATTTTGCTGCAACCACGCCCCTTTCGACCGGCCAATGCCAGTCCTGGCGGTGATCCCGGCGCGCCTCGGCGCGACACGGCTTCCCCGCAAGCCGCTTCGCCTCCTCGGGGGCGAACCGCTCGTGGTCCGAGTCTATCAGCGCGTCCTGGCACTGCAGGTGGCCGACGCCGTGGTGGTGGCCACCGACCACGACGAGGTGCGGGCCGCCTGCGCGACGCACGGGATCCCCGTCGTCCTCACCAGCACGAATCATCCCAGCGGGACGGATCGGGTGGCCGAAGTGGCCGCCCACCCAGCCTATGCCGGCTATGACGTGCTGCTCAACGTGCAGGGAGATGAACCCTTCGTGTCGGCGGAGGCGCTCCGCGGGGCGGTCGAGATCGTGACCAGCGGCCGGGCCCCCATCGGCACCGCCGCCGTGCCCGCGCCGCCAGACGTCCTTACCCGGCCCGACGTGGTGAAAGTCGTCCGCACGGATGAGGGCCGCGCCCTCTACTTTTCGCGAGCGCCCATACCGTACCTGCGCGAAGCCGCCGATGCCTCGGTGCGCGACCCGCTCGTCCGTCAGCACATCGGCGTCTATGCCTACACCCGCACCGCACTCCAGCAGTGGGTGAGCTGGGCCCCGCATCACCTCGAACTCATCGAACGGCTGGAGCAGTTGCGGCCGCTCGCTCATGGATTGGCCATCGGCGTGGCGGATGTTCCGCACGCCGACGGCGGTATCGACACCGAAGACGACCTCGTGCGCGCCAACGCCCGCTGGGCCTCCACTGAACCGGGACTGCACTCATGACCATGCCACTCACGCCGGGCCAGGCCTCCACGCCGAAGTACATCTTCGTGACCGGTGGCGTCGTGTCCTCCCTCGGCAAGGGCATCGCTGCGGCGTCGCTCGGACGCCTGCTCGTCGAGCGCGGATTCCGCGTCACGATGATGAAGCTTGATCCGTACCTCAACGTCGACCCCGGCACGATGTCGCCGTTCCAGCACGGCGAAGTCTTCGTGACCGATGACGGCGCCGAGACGGACCTCGATCTCGGCCACTACGAGCGCTTCCTCGATCGCCCGCTGTCGCAGGCCAACAACATCACGACCGGGCGGATCTACTCGAACGTGATCACCAAGGAACGCCGCGGGGAATACCTTGGCTCCACGGTGCAGGTCATCCCGCACATCACCGACGAGATCAAGAACGCCGTCAAGCGCATCGCGCCGGGCAACGATGTCGTGCTCGTCGAGATCGGCGGCACGGTCGGTGACATCGAGTCGCTGCCGTTCCTCGAAGCCATCCGCCAGTTCCGTCGGGAAGTCGGCAAGGAGAACGCGCTGTTCGTGCACCTCACCCTGGTGCCGTACATCGCCGCGGCCGGCGAGGTGAAGACCAAGCCCACGCAGCACTCGGTACGCGAGCTCATGGAGATCGGTATCCAGCCCGACTTCCTGATCTGCCGCAGCGAAAAGCCGTTGCAGGATGATGTGAAGCGCAAGATTGCGCTCTTCTGCAACGTGGACTTTGGCGCGGTGATCGAAAGCCCCGACGTGCCCACGATCTACGAGATCCCGCTCGTCTTCGAGCAGCAGGGCTTTGCCGAGCGCGTCATGGAGCGTCTGCGCCTCACGGCCAACACTCCCGATCTCGGCGCGTGGCGCACCATGGTGCAGCGCATCACGCATCCGCGGGAAAAGGTCAAGATCTGCGTCGTCGGCAAGTACACCGATTACGTGGACAGCTACAAGAGCGTGCAGGAAGCGCTCATCCACGGCGGCATCGCCAACGACGTCGGGGTGGAGCTCGCGTGGACGTCGAGCGATCTGTTCACGTCGGCCGAGCGCGCGCGGGAGATCCTGTCGCAGTACCACGGGCTGCTCGTGCCCGGCGGCTTCGGCGTACGCGGTGTGGAAGGCATGGTCGAAGCGATCCGGGCCGCGCGGGAGATGCAGCTGCCGTTCTTCGGCATCTGCCTCGGCATGCAGGTCGCCATCATCGAGTTCGCCCGCCACGTGCTCCAGCTGGGCGACAGCCACTCCAGTGAGTTTGCGCCGGAGTGCAGCAATCCGGTGATCTCGCTCATGGATTCGCAGCGCGAAGTGACCGACAAGGGGGGCACGATGCGCCTTGGCGCGTACCCCTGCCGCCTGCAGCGTGGCTCGAAGGCGGCGGAGATCTACGGCCAGCCCGAGGTGAGCGAGCGGCACCGCCACCGCTACGAAGTCAGCAACCGCTATCGCGAAGCGTTCGAGAAGAATGGCATGCGCCTCAGCGGCCTCTCGCCCGATGACTCGCTCGTCGAGATGATCGAGTTGCCGGCCGACACGCATCCGCACTTTGTTGGCTGCCAGTTCCACCCCGAGCTGCAGTCGCGCCCGCTGCGTCCGCATCCGCTGTTCGCGGCGTTCGTTGCCGCCGCCGATCGCCGGCGGCGCAGTGCCGCGGCCACGCACGCGCCGGCGCCGGCACTTGCCCACGTGAACCAGTGAGCCTCGTGTCTGCGTCGCATTTTCCCGGCGATCGGTTGTTCCTGATCGCCGGTCCGTGTCAGCTCGAAGACGATGCACTCAACCTGCGGGTCGGTGAGGCGCTCGCGCGCCTCGCCGAGCATGTGCCGGGCGGGGTGATCTTCAAGGCCAGCTTCGACAAGGCCAATCGCTCCAACATCGATGGTGTCCGCGGCCCCGGCATCGACGCCGGCCTCGCCGCCCTCGACCGCGTGCGCGCGGCGACCGGCCTGCCCATCCTGACGGACGTGCACGAGGCCGGGCAGTGTGCGGCCGCCGGGCAGGTCTGCGACGTCCTGCAGATCCCGGCCTTCCTCTGCCGCCAGACCGATCTCCTGCTGGCCGCAGGCGCGACCGGGCGAGCGGTCAACGTGAAGAAGGGGCAGTTCCTGCACCCCGAAGGCATGCGCGGCGCCGTCCGCAAAGTCGAAGCGGGGGCCACCCTCGCCGGGAAAGACGTCGGCGCGCTCGCGGTCACCGAGCGCGGCACCTTCTTCGGCTACGGCGACCTCGTGGTGGACATGCGGAGCTTCGCGCGCATGCGTGAGGCGTGCGGCGTTCCGGTGATCTTCGACGCGACGCACAGCGTGCAGCAGCCGGGGAAGGGGCAGGGGGGCGCCAGCGGTGGCGCGCGGGAGTTCATTCCGCCGCTCACCTTCGCCGCCATCGCGGCCGGAGCGCAGGGGCTCTTTCTCGAGACCCATCCCACGCCCGATACGGCGCCGAGCGATGGCCCCAACATGATCCCGCTGGCCGAGCTGCCGGATCTCCTCGCGCGCGCGGTGGATATCTGGGATCGGACGGTCCGGTGATGATGGACGCTGACGGCCTCGCGCCGCTCACGGTGTATGCACCGCGGATCGAGCCCGCGGTGGCCAAGCGCATCAAGGTGGTCGGCTTCGATGTGGACGGCGTCCTCACCGACGGCGGCGTCTACCTCGGCAGCACGCGCCATGACGAGGCGTGGCTGCCATTCGAGCTCAAGCGCTACGACATCCAGGACGGTCTCGGGATGGCGATGCTGCGCGAGTGCGGACTCAAGGTCGTGATCATCACCGGGCGCGTGTCCGAAAGCGTGGCCACGCGCGGTCGGGAGCTGCGGGTGGATGCGTGCATCCAGGATCCGCACGCGCGCAAGCTGCCCGCGCTGCGGCGACTCTGCGACGAATGGGGCATGACGCTCGACGAGGTCGCGTTCGTGGGCGACGACCTGCCCGATCTGGCGGTGCTGCGCGCAGTGGGGCTCCCCGTGGCCGTGGGCAACTGCGTCGCCGAGGTCGCCCGCGCGGCCCATCTGCAGCTCGCCAGGACGGGCGGGCGCGGGGCGGTACGCGAATTTGCCGAGGCACTGCTGCACGCGCGGGGCGAATGGATCGATGCGGTGGAGCGGTATGTCGCGAGTCGCAGCGTGGATGGCGATGTGGTGACGGAGGTGCGTCAGTGAGCCAGGCCGAGATCATCGCGCGCGGTCAGCGCGTCCTTGCGCTCGAGGCGGAGGCGCTGCGCAACGTGGAGCAGGCGCTTGGCGCCTCGTTCGTCACCGCGGTGCAATTGCTGGCGGGTTGTCGCGGGCGCGTGATCGTCGCCGGCGTCGGCAAGTCGGGGCTCGTGGGCCGCAAGATGGCGGCGACGTTCACGAGTACGGGCACGCCGGCCATGTTTCTCCACCCGGTGGAGAGCCTGCACGGCGACCTTGGCATCGTGGGCCCGGATGACGTCGCCATTCTCATTTCGAAGAGTGGCGAGAGCGACGAACTGCTCGGGCTGATCGAGGCGCTCGCGCGCATGGGGGTCAAGATGATCGCCATGACCGCCGGCCCCGAGTCGCGGCTCGCGCGCCTCACCGATGTCACGCTCGATCTGCTGGTGAAGGAGGAGGCGTGCCCACACGATCTCGCCCCGACCACCAGCACGACCGTCACGCTGGCGCTGGGCGACGCGCTGGCGGTGGCGCTCATGGCCGAGAAGGGATTCCGTGCCGAAGACTTTGCGCGCCTGCATCCCGGTGGAGCCCTTGGCCGCAAGCTGTTGACGCGCGTGAGTGACGTTATGGAAACCGAACGGCTGCCCGTGCTGCCGAAGTCGGCCACGATGCGCGAGGCCGTGGTGCTGCTCGCCGAGCGCCGGGGCATTGCCATCGTGGTGGAACAGGAGCGCGTCTCCGGGGTCGTCACCGCTGGCGATCTCACGCGTCTGCTGGAGCGCCACCAGGATGTGCTCACGGTTCCCGTGGCCTCCGTCATGACCACGTCGCCGCGCCTGGCGCAGGAGCACGAATTGGGGAGTGCGGTGGTGCATCGCATGGAAACGCATGGCATCATGGCGATGCCGGTGACCTCCGCGAGCGGAACGCTCGTCGGGGTCGTTCATCTGCATGACCTCATGCGCGCGGGAGCGGTGTGATGCGGCGCGCACAGGTCGTGACGATGGCGGTGGCCGCCGTGTCCCTGCTGGGGGCCGCCGCGTGTCCCCAGAAGAAGACAGCAGGCGTCGCCCCCAAGCGGCTGACGATCCCCGACTCGGCGGAAACGATCGCCTTCGGCACCCGGGTCGTCCTGACGGACCGCGGCGTCAACAAGGGCGAGCTCTTGAGCGATACCGCGCTCACGTACGAGGATGGCACGCGCCTTGTCTTGTATCCGGTGAATATGACGTTTTACACCACCACCGGAGCCAAGGACGGCGTGATGACCGCCAAGTGGGGCACGTACAACCAGCGGCTGCAGCGCCTGGAAGTGCGCGGCAACGTTGTGGTCGTGCGCGAAGATGGCAAGCGGCTCAGCACGCCGCAGTTGGTCTACGATCAGCAGCGCAATCAGTTCTTCACCGATTCGGCGTTCACGCTCAATGAGCCGAAGCGGACCATGACGGGCATCGGCTTCGAAAGCGATCCGAAGATGACGACGTCCAAGTGCCTGAAGTCGTGCAAGTTTACTGGCGCGGTGCAGGTACCCACGAAGTGACCGATCGTCACGCGCCGCTCGCCACGCCGACACGCCGCACCGCGGCGCTGTGGCGTCTGAGCGCGATCGCACTGCTCGTCGCGGCGGCCTGCCGTGGTGGCGGGAGCGCCGGTGGCAAGGCCCCCGCGCCGCAGCCGCCGGTGGCGCCCGCCAAGCCGGAGACTGCCGCGGCGCCCAAGGACACGAGCACGCCGGCCGCGCCCAAGTCGGACAGCGCCAAGGCGCCCGCGGCCGACTCCACCAAGAAGGTGGATTCCAAGCCGGTCCCCAAGAAGAAGCCGGCCCCCGCCAGCAAGAACTGTTTGCTGGACATGGCCGAGTCCCCGCCCGACAACCGGCTGCTCTACCAGCGCATCAGCGAAGGCGTGTCGAACACGTTCATCGGTGGTGGGTTCGTGGGCCGTTGTCAGGGCGAGGACAACAAGCTGCGCGCCGACAGCGCCGAGCAGTTCGAAGGTCCCGGCATCATCAATCTCTTTGGCAACGTCGTGTATGAAGAGCCGAAGAAGATGCAGGTGCGGGCCACGCACGCGATCTACTTCACCCGCGAAGGGCGGCTCTTCGCCGATGGCGGCGTGATCGCCACCGGGCTCGAATCGGGCAGCACGTTCACCGGCCAGAGCATGGAGTACTACCGGGCGACCGCCGAACGGCCGGTGGCCCGCCTCGTCGCACCGATGCGCTCCACGGCCACGCTCATCGAGAAGGACAGCGTCACCGGCAAGCCCGGGCCGCCGACCTCCATCACCGCCAATCGCTTCGAAGACGCCGGCGACTCGCTGCTGTATGCGTGGGGCGAAGTGGTGATCCAGCGCGAGCGCCTCGTCGGCCGCGCCGACAGCTCGCTCTTCGACAAGGTCACCGAGAAGTCGCGCCTCATGCGTGGCGCGCGCATCGTGAACAACGATTCCGCGCGGCGCTTCACGCTGAACGGCGACACCATCGATTTGTACAGTCAGAATCGCCAGCTCGACCGCGTGATCGCGCGCCACATTGGCCACGCGACCACCGACGACATGCAGCTCGACGCCGAGATCATCGATCTCCGGCTCAAGAATCAGCAGCTCACCGAAGCCTTCGCCTTCGGCAAGGGCCGCGCGAAGGCCAAGACGCCGCAACAGGATGTCGAGGCCGATTCGCTGCGCATCCGCATGGTCGACAAGGTCGCCCGTGAGGTGCACGCCATCGGGGGCGCCAAGGCCGTCGGCGCCGTGGACTCCACCAAGATCAAGTCGCCCGAGAAGGACGTGCTGCGCGGCGACAGCATCTTCGCGTACTTCGACAGCTCCGAAACGGCGATGAAGGACACCGTGAAGGGGCCGCCGATCAAGGAGATCCGCGCCATCGGGAACGCCTCCTCGCTCTTTCACATGGCGAGCAACAAGGGGCGCGAGGCGCGACCGTCGATCAACTACGTGCGCGGCCTGCGCATCTGGGTCAATTTCGATACCGGGGCGGTCCGCACGGTGCGGGTCGATCAGCAGGCCTCGGGCATCTATCTCGAGCCCGAAGACAGTACCGTGGTGGATTCGGCGGCGGTCAGGGACAGCCTGTCCAAGGCCGCCGAGGCGGCGAAGAAGGGGGGGAAGAACGCGCCGAAGGGGAAAGCCCCGCCGGCCAAGGCCCCCGCCAAGCCACCCGCCAAACCGCCCACCCCCATTGACGCAGCCCTGCCGCCGCTCGCGCTGGTCGCTTTCCGGTCCCGACGCCCATGAGCCATCCCGACTCGTTCGCCCCACCCACTGACGACGCCGGCGTCCTGGCCCTGGTCGCCCGGGCGGTGCACGGGGACCGTGCGCTCGCCGCCATGGTGCAGGCGATGCTCGACGCTGCCGACGCCAACGGCGCCGCGCCGGTGCAGGCGCTGGTCGCCCGATATCTCGCCGACCTCGCCGATGCGCAGCGTCCGTCGCCCGACGAAGTCCGCAGCCATCTGGCGGCGGCGGTGCTGCCGCGGCTGGCTGCCACTGGGCTGATCGAGGCGCCCGCCAGCCCTCCGTTGCCCCCCGAGGCCACGGTCCGCTTTACCGCCGCCGTCTGGCCGGCCCTGCAGGCCCAACGTGCCGAAGTGGCACGGCAGCTTCGGGCCACGGGCGAGCATCGGCGGCCGTCCCCGACCCCCGCCTCCACGTCGGCCGCCGCGCCAGCCTCGGTCCTCAGCGCCGACGGCCTCGTGAAGATCTACAAGGGCCGCCGGGTCGTGAACGACGTCGCCCTCCGCGTGGCGCAGGGTGAGATCGTCGGGCTCCTGGGACCGAACGGCGCCGGCAAGACCACCACGTTCTATATGCTGGTCGGGTTGATTGCTCCCCAGGCCGGGCGTATCCGCTTGGATGGCAACGACATCACCGACATGCCCATGTACCGCCGCGCACGGCAGGGGATCGGTTACCTTTCACAGGAGCCGTCAATCTTCCGTAAGCTGACGGTCGAACAGAATATTTTGGCGGTCCTCGAGACGTTGCCCATCTCCGCCGAGGAGCGGAAGGCGCGTCTGGAGACCCTGCTGGACGAACTCAGCATCAAGCACCTGCGCAAGAGCAAGGCCTATCAACTCTCGGGCGGCGAACGTCGCCGTCTCGAGATCACCCGCGCTCTGGTCACGCAACCCAAGTTCATGATGCTCGATGAGCCGTTCGCCGGCGTGGACCCGATCGCGGTCCACGATATTCAGACCATCGTGGCGGACCTCCGCCACCGTGGCATCGGCGTGCTCATCAGCGACCACAACGTCGAACAGACCCTCGACATCGTCGATCGGGCGTACATCATGTTCGAGGGGCAGGTGAAGGTCTCCGGTACAGTTCGTGAACTCGTCTTCGACGATTCCGTCGCGGAGGATTATCTCGGGCCCACCCTGGCGGCCCGACTCCGCCGACGCTTCGCCGAAGCAGACGAGGGAGTGCTGACCGAATGAAGACAGGTCTCCAGCAACACGCCGGACTCCGACAGGAGCTCAAGGTCAATCCACGCCTGTATCAGGCGATGGATTTGCTCTACATGCCCCTGCTCGACCTCCAGCAGCACCTCAAGCAGGAGCTGCTCACCAATCCCTTCCTCGAGCTCGTCGAGCCCGAGGAGGACGACGACGACAGCCCCGATGCGGAGGAGTCGTCGGAACCGGAGGATCTGGCCGAGCCGGAAACCACCTCGGAAGCCGCCGCCGAGCCCGAGAAGACGGGCGACGACGACGTCGACTGGGAAGCCGTGCTGCTCGATGGCTTCGAAACCGGGGGCCAGCGCGAAGAGCACGAGCAGCGGGAGTGGTACGAGCCCGTCACCGTCGATTCCCGCGATCTGGGCGACCACCTCACGGAGCAGCTCTCGCTCCTCGAGCTGTCGCCGCGTCAGGCGTTTCTCGCCGAGGAATTCGTCGGGAACATCAACGACGACGGCTGGCTCGCCTGCTCGCTGGAAGAAATCCAGCGCGGCGTGAACGAGCTGCTGCAAAAGGAAGCCGAAGAACGCGACATCGACGGCACGGTGCCGGTCTTTACCGACGCCGAGATTCTGCAGATGCTGCAGATCATTCAGGATCTCGATCCGCCGGGCGTCGGCGCGCGGGATCTGCGCGAATGCCTGCTGCTGCAGCTCCGTGCCGCCGGTCAGCGGGAGTCGCTCGCGTATCGCCTCGTGGAAGAGGCGTTCGAGGAGCTCATCGCCCATCGGTGGAGCGAGCTCTCCAAGCGCTTTGGTATTTCCGCGCAGGACGTGCAGGGCGCCGCCGACGAAATCGCCAAGCTCGATCCGCGCCCGGGCCTCCGCTTCAGCGCCGGCAGCGACAACTACATCATCCCCGACCTCGTCGTCGAGAAGATCGAAGGGCATTACCACATCTTCCTGAACGACGGCAATCTGCCGCGCCTCAAGCTCTCGCGCACCTATCAGGAAATCGCGCGCGACAAGAAGAAGTACGACGCGGAGAGCAAGGATTTCATCGCCAGCAAGCTCAACTCGGCGAACTGGATGATTCAGGCCATCGAGCAGCGTCGGCAGACGATGCTCAAGGTCATGCATTACATCGTCGATCGGCAGAAGGACTTCTTCGAGCGTGGCGTGCAGGCGCTGCGCCCGCTCACCCTGCGCGAAGTGGCCGAAGCCGTCGGCATGCACGAAAGCACCGTCAGCCGCGTCACGAACGAGAAGTTCGTCCAGACGCCACGGGGCGTGCTGCCGCTCAAGTTCTTCTTCTCCTCCGGCCTCTCCACGGCCGATGGCGACGACGTCTCCGCCCGCGGGATCAAGGACCAGATCCAGAAGCTGGTCTCCGGCGAGGACGCCAAGAACCCGCTGACCGACCAGGCGATCGTCGAGATCCTCCAGCAGACCGGCGTCAACATCGCGCGTCGTACGGTGGCCAAGTATCGCGACCAGCTGGGCGTCCTCCCCGCCCGGATGCGCAAGCGCGTCTGACGGGCGGCGTCCGCGCGGGCGCCGCAGTCGCGGAGCCCGCCGCGACCGTGTACCCTTCTGCATGGCCGTGAGTACCCGACCCCTCCGCACTACGCCCCGTCAGCCGCAGGCGCCCCTCGTCGACGTGAGCGTGCTGGTCCCCGCCAAGGATGAGGCGGGGAACCTCGCGCTCTTCCTCGAGCTGTGCGAGGCGATGATCCGCGCGCAGTCCGCCCGCTACGAAGTGGTGGTCGTGGACGATGGCTCGACCGACGGCAGCTGGGCGCTGCTGCAGCAGCTCCGCACGCGCTTCGACTTCCTCCGCCCGGTGCGCCATCGCGCCCAGCGCGGCATCGCCGAGGCGCTGCGCACGGGCTATCTCCACGCCCAGGGGCAGGTGCTCGTCTTCTACCCGGCCGATCTGCAGTTCAAGCCGGAAGATATCCCGAGCCTGGTGGGGCCCATCCTGGCCGGTGAGTCGGACATGGTCACCGGCTACAAGCAGGGGAAGTACGAGAAGGCCTTCGTATCGCGCATCTACAACGGCCTGAGTCGCACACTCTTTCACGTGCCGGTGCGCGACCTGAACAACGTGAAGGCCTATCGGCGGGAGATCATGGCGGCGCTGCCCATGCGCCCCGACTTCCACCGCTACATGATCGTCATGGCCGCCGCGCAGGGCTTCACGGTCACCGAAGTCCCGATCCCGCTCTACCCGCGACACAGCGGCCGCTCCAAGTTCGGCCTGTCGCGCATTCCGGTGGGCGTGCTCGACATGGTCGCGGTGTGGTTCGAGCTGCGCTTTGGCCAGAAGCCGTTGCTGGCCTTCGGCATGCTCGGCGCCGCGCTCTTCGGCGTGGGCTTCCTCGCCGGCATCACCGCGCTCGGGTGGCTCGCTGCGACCGGCGAAGGGCAGCGCTGGGTCTGGACGCTCATCCAGACGTGTCTGCTCCTCGGCTCCGTCTTCTTTGCCACGGGGCTGCTCGGCGAGCAGATCGCGCAGCAGCGCGCCGAGATGCGCGAACTGCGCCGCGAACTCGACGAGCTGGCCACGCGCGCCGCCGACGCGGACAGCCTCGACGCCGGCACCGTCGACCCGCGCTGATGCGGAGACGCTGATGCGGACGCCCGGGCGCACCGCTCCGCGTATCCTCTTCGTTACGCACAACGTGCCTCGCGCGGCCGGTGATATCGCCGGTTCGTTCGTGCTGCGGCTCGCGGTAGCACTGCAGGCCGCTGGCGCGCGCGTCGACATCATCGCCCCCGGTGCCCCAGGGCTCGCCCCCCACGACACCCTCGAAGGGGTCCGCATCGACCGCGTGCGCTATGCCAGCGACGCGCGCATGACGCTCGCCTACACCGGCACCATGGCGGAAGCGGTGCAGGGGAGCTGGAGCGGCCGCTTCGCGCTGCTGCAACTGCTGTGGCACCTGCGCCGCGCCACGCAGCACGCGCTGCGCGCGGCCGCGACGGCGGGTGACCCGTACACCGTGGTGCATGCGCACTGGTGGTTTCCGGCGGCACTCGCGCTCAAGGGAGCACTCCCCGCCGAGACGCCGCTCGTCATCACGATGCACGGCTCGGACGTGCGTCTCGCCGAGAAGAAGCCGGTGGCGCATCCGCTCATGCGCGCGGTGCTGACCTCGGCGCGGGTCTCGACCGCGGTGTCCTCGTGGCTGGCAGATGCCGCGCATCGCATCGCCCCGGCCGCGAAGATTGCGATCGCGCCCATGCCGGTGGACGACCGCCTCTTCGCCGATCACGCCGATGACGACGCGCGACACGGCGTGTTGTTTGTCGGCCGCCTGAATGCGCAGAAGGGGCTCGCCGACTTGCTGGAGGCGATGGCCGATGCGCGCCTCGCCACCGAACGCCTCACGATTGTCGGCGAGGGCCCCGATCGAACGGCGCTCGAACAGCAGGCGGCGCGCCTCGGGCTCACGGATCGCCTCACGTGGCTCGGCGTGCTCACGCCGTCGATGCTGGTCGCGCGCTATCGCGAAGCCGCCGTCGTGGCGATGCCCTCGCGCAACGAAGGGCTCGGCTTGGTCGCCGTGGAGGCCCAACTCTCCGGCACCCCCGTGGTCGCCTATGCGGAAGGCGGGCTGCTCGATGTCGTGCGCCCCGAGCATGGCGGGACGCTGGTCACGGCCGGTGACCGGGCCGCGCTGGCCACCGCGCTCGCGCGTCTGCTGCACGATCCCGCCGCCTGTGTGCAGGCCGGCCTGCAGGGGCGCGTCTTTGTCCAGTCGCGCTTTACCCCCGACGCGGTGGCTGCGCGTTACCTCGCGCTGTACGCCGAGGCCACGTCATGAACCGCGCGCCGCAGTCCATCGCCTGGTGGCGACATCCGGCGTTTCGGCTCGCCCTGCTCGCCGTCGCGTTCGTCTCCCTCGCCTGGGGGTTCTCGGCGCAATGGCGCGACCTGCAGACGGAGATCGCCGCCTCGGCACGTCAGCTGACCATTCACTGGGGCTACGTGCTGCTCGGCTCGGGCCTCGTGCTCGCAACCCATGCCACGCTGGTGCAAAGCTGGCGCATGCTGCTCGCCGGATGGGGCGGGTCGCTCGGGTACGGGCGCGCGGTGCAGATCTGGACGATCGCCAACCTCGGGAAGTGGATCCCGGGGAAGGTGTGGCAGGTCGGCGCGATGGGGATGATGGCCGAGGATGAAGGCGTCTCGGGCATCGCGGCGGCCGGTGCGGCGCTCCTTGGCACCCTCCTCAACATCGGCGCCGGGTTCGGTATTACGGCGCTCGCGGGGGCACCGGCGCTCAACGCCGTGCGACCGGGGCTCCAGCCGGTCGCGCTTGTCGCCTCGGCGCTGTTCCTGATCGGGGTGGCGGCGCTGCCGTTCGTGCTGCCACGCCTTCTCGATCGCTTGGCCACGTGGCGCGGCTTGCCGGCCGCGGAACAGCATCTCGCACCGGCCGCCGTGTGGACCGCCACCGCCATCAATGCTGCCTCGTGGGTGGGATATGGCGCAGCGTTCTGGTGCTTTTCCCGGGGCGTGACGCCGGGCGTCAGTGGCGATCCCAGCGCGTTCGTCGCAGTTTACACGGCTTCGTATCTCATTGGATATCTGGTTCTGTTTTCCCCCGGTGGACTGGGCTTTCGCGAAACCGCGCTCGTCGCGCTGCTCGTGGCACTCGGCATGGCCGGAAAAGGTGACGCAGCGATCCTTGCGCTGAGTTCACGGGTATGGATCACTATCCTCGAGATTCTGCCCGGGGTCATCGGCTTGCTGCTGCTGACGCCCAGGCAACGCGCGGTGCTCCGTCGCCCCGGCTGATCGCCGGTCCCGGAGTCGCGCCTCCCGACACCGACTCCTTCATGGCCCGACCTGACGCACCGACGCCCCCCGCAGCCCCGAAACAGCCGTTTCTGGTGGCCGCCGGCGTCTGCGTACTTGCCACCCTGCTGCTGGCGTGGCCCGCGTTGGGCGGGGCCTTTCTGGTCAATCCGAATTCCGACCAGTACATCGCGGGCTACTCGTTCCGAGAGTTCGCCGCCCGCTCGCTGCGCGAGGGCCAGGGCTTTCCCCTCTGGAACCCCTACCAGTTCGGCGGGATGCCGTATGTCGCGGCCATGCACGGCGACATCTTCTATCCGACGTTCCTCCTGCGACTGATCCTGCCGACGGACGTCGCGATGACCTGGGGCTTCGTGCTCCACATGATGCTGGCCGGCATCTTTACCTACGGCTTTCTGCGCGCAGCCGGCGTGCGGTTCCACGCCGCCTGCGTGGGTGCGGTCGCGTATCTCCTGAGCGGCGCGGTCGCGTCGTATGCGTCGCCCGGACACGACGGCAAGCTGTTCGTCAGCGCCTTGCTGCCCGCGGCCCTCTGGGCCCTGACCCGCGGCCTCCGCGATGGGCGGCGCGGCGCCTGGGGGGCGCTGGCCGTCGTCGTGGGGTTGGGCGTGCTCTCCCCCCACCCGCAGCTGCTGCAGTACCTGCTGCTGACCAGCGGGGCCTACGCGCTCTTCCTCGCCCTGCGGCCAGCGTCCGTCTCCACCGACGACGGTCCGGTGGCCGATCAGGCCCCGCGGTTCCCGCGGCTCGGACTCGCCCTGCTGGCGGTGGTCCTGGGTGCCCTCATCGGCGCCATCCAGTACCTCCCGGTTCGCGAGTACGTCGCCTGGTCGCCACGCGCCGGCGGCAAGGGGTACGACTACGCCACCAGCTTTTCGTTTCCACTCGAGGAAACGATCAACATGTACCTCCCCCAGTTCTCTGGCATTCTGGAGCACTACTGGGGGCGCAACGGCATCCATTTCCACAGCGAGTACATCGGGGCCAGCGTCCTGATCCTCGCGCTCTTTGCCTTCGGGGGCGGCCTCCTCAACCGGCACCGTGGGCATGTCTGGTTCTGGCTCGGCGCCCTGATCGTCTCGCTGCTGTGGGCGTGGGGGGGCAACACGCCGTTCTATCAGCTGGTCTACGCCATCGTCCCCGGGAGCAAGTTCTTCCGGGCCCCGAGCACCATTCTGTATGTGTCCGCCTTCGCCTGCGCGGTGCTGGCGTCGTTCGGCGCCGAGCGCGTCTTGGCGGGGAAGGGGACCACCCGCTACGCGATCGGCTGGGGGCTGTTCGCCCTGCTGGTCGCCGGCATGGCCACGGCGGGGGGCTTCACCAATATCGCGATGGCGCTGCTGGGCGACGCGCGCGGTGATGCGATCGAGGCGAATGCCACGAACGTGGTGCTGGGCGCTTGGCGTTCGGCGGCGGTGGTCTTCGTGGCCGCTGGCCTCATGCTCGCGATCGCCCGCGGCCGACTCACGGGGGCGCGTGCCGGCTGGCTGCTGACCGCCTTGGTGGCGCTCGACCTGTGGAGTATCGAGCGCCACTACTGGACGTTCTCCGCGCCGGCGAGCCAGCTCTATGCGGAAGACGACATCATCCGGTTTCTCAAGAAGCAGCCGCAACCGAGCCGTGTCATTGCACTTCCGCTCGGTGAGAACATGGCGCCTCACGATCCGTTCGTCCTGGGCGACGCGCTGATGCACCATCAGATTCGCGGCGTGCTGGGCTACCACGGCAATGAGCTCGGCCGCTATCAGGAGCTATACGGGAAGACCGAAGGCTTCCAGTCGGTTGCCAATCCGAACTTCTGGTCGCTCGTCAACGCGCGGTTCTTCTACACCAACGCGCCGGGGCTTCCGTTCCAGGGCGCCAAACTCGTGGCCGGTCCGGTGCGGAATGCGGCCGGTACCATGACCTATCTGTACGAGCTCCCCGGCGAGCACCCCGTGGCCTGGCTCGCGCCGATGAAGGTGAAGCTCGACGATGCGACCGCCAAGGCCACGGTGCTCAACCCGCTGTTCGACGTGCGCCGCGTGGCGATCTTTGACTCGAGTGCCAACGTGGCCGCCCAGCCGGTGAACTCGCCGCTCCCGGAGCCGGTCCCGTTCGGTGTGACGGCGAGCCGCTATGAGCCCGGACGCATTGAGCTCGAACTCGACGGCCCGGCGCCGGCCGGAAGCGCGTTGGTGGTGTCCGAAAACTTCTATCCCGGCTGGACGGCGACTGTGGACGACAAGCCGGTCCCGGTCTCCCGAGTAGACTTCACCCTCATGGGCCTCGAGCTGCCGACGGGCGCCAAGAAGGTGACGCTGTACTTCACAAGCGCGCCGTATGAAACCGGCAAACTGCTTACACTGCTGGCGCTTGGCCTCTCTGTACTCTGGTGGATTCTTGGTCTGATGCTCGATAGACGGTCTGTTCCAACGCCCCCCGCCACCCCGGCCGCTGCTGCGGCCGCCGCCTGACGGTCGCCCGATGATGCGCATGGCGACGCCCCCGCGCGGGGCGCTGACGACCGGTGAGAAAGGGCTGGTCATCGTTCCGACGTACAACGAAAGCGAGAACGTCACCCGCATCGTGCCGCTGATCCTGCAGCAGGATCCACGGCTCGAGGTGCTCGTCGTCGACGACAACTCCCCCGACGGCACCGGCCGCCTGGCCGACGAGATGGCTGCGGCCGACCCCCGGGTGCACGTGCTGCACCGGGCCGGCAAGGAGGGGTTGGGCCGCGCCTATCTGGCGGGCTTCGGGTGGGCCCTCGAACGGGACTACGACTACATCTTCGAGATGGACGCCGACTTCTCCCATGACCCGGCGCATCTGCCGGAGTTTCTGGCGGCGATCCAGGGGGCCGATCTGGTCCTCGGCTCGCGCTACCGCGATGGGAAGGTCACGGTCGTCAACTGGCCGATGACCCGGCTCATGCTGTCCTACGGGGCGAACATCTATGCCCGGGCGGTCACCGGGATGCATCTGGGTGACGGGACCGGGGGGTTCAAGTGCTTCCGCCGGCGCGTGCTGGAGGCCATTCCGCTCGATCAGGTCCGGTCGAACGGCTACGCCTTTCAGATCGAAATGAGCTTCCGGGCCTGGAAGCGCGGCTTCCGGATCGCGGAGATCCCGATCGTATTCCACGATCGCACAGAAGGGGAGTCGAAGATGTCGAAGCGGATTGTGCGTGAGGCCATCTGGATGGTCTGGCGCCTCCGCTGGTGGGCGCTGACGGGCCGGGCCTGAGCTCGCACGGGTCGCGGCTGCCCACTGCTTCAAGCGAACTCATCCATAAAGATTCAGGGGACAGCGGGGAGCTGTGGACATCAAAGATCTGTGTGGTCTGCCGTTTACCAAGATGACCGGCTCGGGGAACGACTTCGTCTTCTTCGACGGTCGGACGGTCTCGCGGGCGCTCGTCACGCAGCCTCAGGCGATTCAAGCGATCTGCAATCGCTACAACGGGATAGGCGCGGACGGCATCGTCGTTCTCGAGCCAGTGTCGAACGGGGCGGACGTCCAGATCCATTATTTCAACAGCGATGGTACGCCGGCAGATTTGTGCGGCAATGCCACCCTGTGCTCGACGGCCCTCTCGGCGGCCGTCGGCCTCGGCAGCGTCGACGGGATGCGGCTGTCCACCGGCGCCGGCCTGATCACCAGCCGAGTGGGGGCGCTGCCTGAGATCGACTTCCAGCCGGTCAGCGATATCAGCCCACGCATGCCCATCGCCCCGGTCCCGGGCGAGCTGCGCATCGGGTACGCGACGGCAGGGATCCCGCACCTGGTGATTCTGTGCGAGGATGCCGACGCCGTGGACCTGGAGGGGCGCGGACCGGGGCTTCGGTGGGATCCCAGCACCGGCTCGGCGGGGGCCAACGTCAACTGGGTGTCTCGGCGCCCCGACGGCCGGTGGCGCTACCGGACCTTCGAGCGTGGCGTCGAGGGGGAGACGCAGGCCTGCGGCACGGGCGCGATCGCGACGGCCATCCTGCTGGCCACCTGGGGGCTGGACGCGGGCCCCTCGGTGACGATTCGGACGAGTTCCGGGCGCGACCTCATCGTGCGGCTCACGCCCATCCCTACGGGCTTTCAGCCCACGCTCCAGGGCGAAGGACGCGTCGTCTTTCACGGGCAGATCGACCAGCTGGGCTGAGCCACGCGAGTCAGGCTGAACACAAAACCTGAGTCTCCACACCGTGCGAATTGCTCACGACCGATGAGCGATTCGCACTTTTTTCTTTCTCCACAACGCCCAAAAGCGGGCGTGAATCGGGCGACGCGTACACCAACGTTGGTGGCCGGTTGCCCACGGTTCGCAGATCACCAATCGGAATGTGGAGAGGTGGACACTTTGACCATCCGTGATTCCCGAGGAGCAGTCTGGGCTATCGGGGTTATCGTAAAAGAATGTACTGCAATCGGTTAGACAGTTTTGTGCAGGCTGGCGTGGGAATCTCCTCAAACTTTCCCACAGTTATCCACCATCTTTAGTTTACATAACATGTATTATGCGCACTAATGATTGCCGGATATGCACAGCAAAGCGTCTCATTTCAGAAGTGTGACCATCTCCCCTCTCGTGGATATATGCTGGCCACGCCGATCCGTGAGCGATGGCAATCATGGCCAGGTCGCCGCTCACAAAAGTAAAGGCGGCCCGATCCATGTGGACCGGGCCGCCTCGTCACATTCCGACGCGAGATCGCGTCATGTGAACAACCGGGTTACGGCTTCGCGCTCAGCTCGCCCAGGCGGACGTTCGCTTCCTGCTGCACCGGGTCGCCGTCGATGGCCGCCAGCGTCTCCCACAGCTTCTTGGCCTCAGCCGTCTTGCCGGCCGCCTGAAGGCTCCGGGCCTGCGACGCCTGGTACTGGTGCTTGTCCGCCGGGAACGGCGCCGCGTCGGCCGCCTTGGCGTAGTGCGTCGCGGCGTCGTTCCACGACCCCTTCATCTCGTACCCGGCCGCGATCAGCGCCTCGATCGCCGACTTGAAGTCGGACGACGCGCCGGCCGACGCCTTCTCGAGCGCCTTGATCCCGTCGTCGTACTTCTTCTGCTCGTACATGGCCTGCGCCGCCAGCACGGCCGCCTGCTGCCCCGAGGCGGTGCCCGAGTATCGCGTCGCGACCTTCTCGAGCGACGACTGGGCTTCCGCCCACTTGCCCTCGGCGAACGCGCCCTGCGCCTGGTACAGCGCCGTCGACGCCTTCTCACGCGTCGAGCCGCTCCAGCTCCGGTAGCCCACGATCAGCGCGCCAACCACCGCGGCGCCGCCGATCACACCACCGATCAGCTTGCTGTTCGTCTGGAACCACGTAGACAGCGACTCGAGAGCGTCCTCACTGGACGCGGAGGACTGGGCGGAACGGGATGCCTGCGCCATGCGGATACGGCCGGATAAGGGACAGAAGGACCAGCAAACTAGCCTAGCAAGATAGCGTACTCAGGCCGCGCAAGGCACCACCCCCGGAGGCGCACTACCGGGAGATCGGCGCCCCCGCTGCCTCCCAGGCCAGCATCCCCCCCGCCAGCGACGCCACATCGGACAGGCCCGCTAGGGCCAGCAGCCGCGCCCCCTCCGTGCTACGCTTGCCGCTCCGGCAGACCACGAGCCAGGCGCGGTCGGCGGGCAGCTCGCCGGCACGCGCGGCGACCTGCCCGAGCGGGATGTGCACCGCCCCCGGGATCATACCGGCGGCTACCTCGTCCGGCTCCCGAACGTCCAGCACCCCCGGCGGCCGCGACGCGGCCAGTTGCGCGCGCGCCTCCGCCACGGTGACCGCACGAACCGCGGGCGTACCCGTGTCCCTCAAGGGCGCCGTCCCGCAGAACTGGTCGTAGTCGATCAGCGCCGTGAGCGTGCGCGTCCCGCAGGCCGGACACGCCGGATCGCGCTCAATCGCGATCGTGCGAAAGGCCATCCCCAGCGCGTCCACCATGAGCAGCCGGCCGGCAAGTGTCTCGCCGATTCCCAGCAACAGCTTGAGCGTCTCCACCGCCTGGATCGTCCCAAGCAGCCCCGGCAGCACGCCGAGCACCCCGCCCTCGGCGCAGTTCTGCACGAGGCCGGGCGGCGGCGGCTCGGGATAGAGGCAGCGATAGCACGGCCCCTGCTCCGTGGCAAAGACCGACGCTTGGCCATCGAACTGGAACACCGAGGCGTGGACATTCGGGCGTCCCGTCAGCACGCACGCGTCGTTGACGAGATAGCGCGTCGCGAAGTTGTCGGTGCCGTCTACCACGACGTCGTACTGCTGGATGAGGTGCAGCGCGTTGGCACTGGTCAGCCACGCATCGTGCCCCTGCACCTGCACATGCGGGTTGAGATTATGCAGCCGATCCGCCGCCGACTCGAGCTTCGAGCGCCCGACGTCGCGGGTGCCGTGCAACACCTGACGCTGGAGGTTGCTGACGTCCACCCGATCGTGGTCCACCACGCCGATCGTCCCGACGCCCGCGGCCGCGAGGTACAGGGCGCAGGGGGACCCCAGCCCACCGGCGCCCACCAGGAGCACCCGGGCCTGCTTGAGGCGCAGTTGCCCAGCCTCGCCCACGTCGCGCAGGATGAGGTGTCGCGCGTACCGGGCGCGCTCATCGGCGGAGAGCGGCGCGGCATGCGCGGTGCGGGCGTCTGGCGGAGCGGCTGAACCCACGATGATTTCCGGCTCGGGTGGAAGTCGAAGTGTGAGGCCGCGGCGGGCGCGAGGCAATCGGTGCGGGTGATCCGGCCGGTCCCGTCCCTGCCCCGTATGTTCAGCGTCCCCACCTCTACCGGAGTCACGCATGAGTCGTGTTCGCGTGTTGGTCGGAACCCGCAAGGGCGCCTTCATCCTGAGCGCCGATGGCGCGCGCCGCGAATGGACGGTCGACGGGCCGCACTTCCCGGGGTGGGAGATGTATCATCTCAAGGCGTCGCCACTCAATCCCGATCGCCTGTACGCGTCGCAGTCGAGCGGATGGTTCGGCCAGCTGATTCAGCGTTCCGACGATGGGGGACGCACGTGGCAGGCCACGGACAACCACTTCGCCTACGATGGCGTGCCGGGCACGCATCAGTGGTATGACGGCACGCCGCATCCGTGGGAGTTCAAGCGCGTCTGGCATCTCGAGCCGTCGCTCACCGAGCCCGACACCGTCTTCGCCGGCGTGGAGGATGCAGCGCTGTTCAAGTCCACCGACGGCGGCGCCAGCTGGCAGGAGCTGTCGGGGCTGCGCGGCCATGGCAGTGGCCCGCACTGGCAGCCGGGCGCGGGTGGGATGTGCCTGCACACGATCGTGCTCGATCCGGCCGACGCCAACCGCCTCTACGTGGCGATCTCCGCGGCGGGGGCGTTTCGATCGACCGACGGCGGCACCACGTGGACGCCAATCAACAAGGGGCTGCGATCAGAGCAGATCCCCGATCGGGACGCCGAAGTTGGTCACTGCGTGCACCGCATCGCGATGCACCCCAGCAATCCGCAGCGTCTCTATATGCAGAAACACTGGGATGTGATGCGCAGCGATAATGGGGGCGACAGCTGGTATGAGGTGAGCGGCAATCTCCCCACCGACTTCGGCTTTCCCATCGATGTGCATGCCCACGAACCGGATACCGTGTACGTCGTGCCCATCACAAGCGACGCGCACCACTTTCCGCCCGATGGCCAGTTGCGTGTGTATCGCAGCCGCACGGGTGGCCACGAGTGGGAATGCCTCGGGAACGGGCTGCCCGAGCGCGACTGCTACGTGAACGTGCTGCGCGATGCGATGGCCGTGGACACACTCGACAGCTGCGGCATCTACTTCGGTACCACGGGTGGGCAAGTGTATGTCAGCCCCGATGGGGGCGATCACTGGTCGGCCATTGTGCACGATCTGCCGCCGGTGCTGTCTGTCGAGGTGCAGACGCTCGCATGAGCGACGCGCCAGCCCGGGCCGCGGAGTGTATCCGCGTCGTACTCCCATCGCCCCTGCGCGCGCTCGCCGGTGCCGCGAGTGAAGTGCGCGTGTCGCTCGCGGCGCCCGCAAACGTGCACGCCGTGGTGGATGCCCTGGAAGCGATGTACCCCATGCTGCGCGGCACCATTCGCGATCGCAGCACGCGCCAGCGACGCGCCTTTGTGCGCTTCTATGCCTGCGCCCGCGACTGGTCACATCAGGATCTGGCCGAGCCCCTGCCCGAAGCGGTGCGCCGCGGCGATGAGCCGCTCCTGATCGTGGGCGCGATGGCCGGGGGCTGACGCACACCAGCCCGGGTTCGCATTCCGCGAACACCGGGCTGGCGTCAGGTGCCCCCGAGAGGATTCGAACCTCCGACCAACAGTTTAGGAAACTGCTGCTCTATCCAACTGAGCTACGGGGGCGGACCATCAGACGGCTTCGGAAACTAGTGCCGCCGGTGTGACGCCCACAACTCCGGCTCGGGCGGCTTCGGGGCGTCGCAGGTGATCTTCGTCTTGATGCTGCGCTGCTCGAATAACCGGAGGGGGCTGGGGTGCGTTTCGCCACCCATGTCGTCGCTGCCAAAGAAGTAGACCGTCGAGAGCCGCGCGCCCTTGGCCGTACTCGTGGCCGTGATCGGCAAGCCTTCGATCTGGAGACTCTCGCCGGCGTCGAGCACGTCCACGAACCGCGGGATGGTGCCCGAGCCGCCGCCGGTCTGATAGATCGCGACGCGCCGCGCGAGTTCGTTCTTGACGGTGTAGGTCGCCGTACCCGAGCGGCATTGGGTCACGAGCGCATTCATGGCGGCTGAGCGATCCGCTGGCGTGCGCGCCGGCGTGCGCGCTGACGTCGAGGCGCAGCCGGCCGCACCGACCGCCGCGAACGCGCCGACCATCCGCCGCACCGCGCGCATCAGAAGGTCACCACCGAGTGCACGGTGCGATCGCCAAGTGCGGCGCGCCCCGACAGAAACGCGAGCTCGACCAGCACGCCCACCGCCACCACCTCCCCGCCCAATCGCTCCACCAGCCGACAGGTGGCCGCCGCGGTCCCTCCAGTCGCGAGGACGTCGTCGATCACCAGCACGCGCGGGCGGTGTCCGTCGGCGATGCCGATCGCGAGCGCGTCGGTATGCATCTCGAGGACGTCGCTGCGGTACTCGAGCGCGTACGCCTCGCGCTCTGTCTTCCACGGGAGCTTGCCGGGTTTACGCGCGGGGGCGAAGGCGCAGTCGAGCGCCAGCGCGAGCGGCATGCCGAACAGGAAGCCGCGCGATTCCACACCCACGACATGCGTGATCCCCGCCGCGACGAACGGCGCCGCCAGCGCGGCGGTCACCTCACGCATCAGCCCCGGATTGGCCAGGACCGGCGTGATGTCCTTGAAGAGAATCCCCGGCGTGGGGAAATCGGGAACGTCGCGAATGGTCGCCGCGAGGCGCGCAGGCAGAGTGCTCGACATGCGCCGAAAATAGTGCGCGTCGCTCAGCGGTGCACGGCAAAGGGCTGCGGGAGCGCTCCGGCATCGACGACCGAGATCGTCTCCGCGTGCACCGCACTCACCTGGGCACCACTCGGCCCAACGGCAATCGCCTCGCGCAGCGCCTGCACCGCGTCCGCGGCGCCGGCGACTTCGAGCAGCACGGTGCCATCGGGCTCATTGCGCACCCAGCCGGCCACGCCGAGTGCGCGGGCGCGCTCACGGACGAACCAGCGAAAGCCCACCCCCTGCACGCGCCCGGCCACCCGAAAACGATGCCCGGTGGCGCCGCCCTCGTCGACCGGTCCGGCGTCAGGCGCACTCACCCCAGTCGAATCCCCAACAGCGCCGCCAACGCCGAAACGAGCGCGGCCGCATCGCCCATGCGCGGATCGTAGCCCGGCAACTGGAGCTCGCCGTTGCGCACGCGCTGCGCGAGCACTTCCAGGGCCTGCGCCGCGGCAATCGCACTCGCATCGGCGGCGGCCTGCTCGGGTTCCGCTTCCTCCGCGAAGAGTGCCTGCACGGGCGTCGCGTGAATCGGCGTGCCCGTCACCGGCGTCACCGGACGCGTCGGCATGATGTTGAGCAGATCGTCGTCGCTCCACGCCGGGAGCGCCGCCGCATCGGCAGGCTCGCTGAAGAGCCGCGCGGGATTCTCCGCCGCCTCCGCGGCGCTCACCGACAGATCGCGCGCGAGTTCGTCGAGCGCGTGCGCCGTCTCGGCGAGCGGCCACTCGTCGGCGACGGGCTCCGTGACCGCCTCCGGTGCGTGGGTCTCGAATCGCTCGGCAATCGGCTCGCCAACCGGCTCGGCGATCGGCTCGGACACCGGCTCGATCTCCGTCTCCGCGGCGGCTTCAGCCGATGCCTCCGCCGGCGGTACATACGGTGGCACAAACGGCGGCACCGCATCGACCCGCAACGGCGTGTGGCTCGCGACCGGCGTGAAGGACACCGGCGTGTTGTACAACGGCGTCGGCTGCGCAAACGACGTGTCGGCCACGTACGGCGATGCTGATTCCTGGATCGGCGCCGCATCCGGCTCCGCTTCCAGCGCCGACTTTGGCGCGGACTCCGGCTCAAGGACAGGCGCTTCGGCAGCGGCCTCCACCTCGCTCATCGCCGCCTCGATCATCGCCGACTCGATCATCGCCGACTCGAGCGCGTCATTCGGCACGATCACCGGCGACGAGATGGGCGTGGAGTAGCGATAGGCATCCGGCGGGCCGGCGATCGCTTCCATCGGCGCCACCGGCGTATTCGCGAGGAACTGATCGATCCACGGCAGCTCGCCCGACGTCTCGCGCTCGGTGGTGGCGTCGCTGCTCAGGAACTCCCGAATCGACGGGAGCGGATGCTCGTCGGTGACGTGACTGAACAGCGCGGGTACGGAGTCACTCGGCGTGGCAATCGGCGCCGCGGACATGACGGGCGTGGCACTCCGCACCGGCGTGCCGATGGCCGCTGCCGGTAGCGCGGGGGTCGCCACGAGTCGCGTCGACATGCTCGCGCGCCAGGGCGCCGGCACGAACGGCCCGGTATCCCAGCGGGGCGCGGGCGTGAGCACCGCGCTCGCCAAACCCGTCGAGGGACCGGCAAACGGCGGCACCGAAAAGCGCGCTGTTTGAGAGGAGAAAGGGCCGGACGCGGAGGCGGAAGTCGTCATGTCGGGATCAGACCAGAGGCAGAGGACCGCGGCCGGCATCGGCCACCATCGAAACGCCGTTCGCGAAGATGCGCTGGGGAGCGCGACCGGCGCAAACCAGAGTTACCCTGGCCACCCCTGCGCCCCAATTAAGGGGACGAAGCGGACCGGCGTGATGTCACGGCGCTCGAGGCGCCCGCCCCGCTTGGTATAGAGCGTCAGCATCTGCTCCTCCTTGTCCCCGATCGGGATCAGCATCCGCCCGCCTTCCGCGAGCTGCGACTCGAGGGCCGGCGGAACCGCCGGCGCCCCCGCGCTCACGACAATGCCGTCGTACGGCGCATACTCACGCCAGCCGAGCGTCCCGTCGCCCAGCGACAGACTCACGTTGCGCACGTTGGCCTGCGCCAGCAGCGGCCGCGCCCGGTCCAGCAGCTCCCGGAAGCGCTCCACCGAAAAGACCTGCGCCGCCAACTCGGCGATCAGCGCCGTCTGATATGCGGAGCCCGTGCCGATCTCCAGCACGCGTTCCTTCCCGGTGAGCATCAGCTGTTCGATCGCGCGCGCATGCACATACGGCTGCGAGATCGTCTGCGCGTTGCCGATCGGCAGCGCGGAATCCTCGTACGCACGATGCCGTACCATGGGCGGCACGAACAGGTGGCGCGGTACGGTGTCGATCGCGCGCAGCACGGCGAGGTCGCGGATTCCCTTGTCCTGCAGCGCCTCGACCAGCCGGCGGCGGGCGCCGCGGTACTCCGGCTCTACAGGTCCCGCCACCAGTCCGTCGCCGTGTTGAGGACATCGCGGTGCGTCAGATCGAGATGCAGTGGCGTCACCGAGATGTAGCCATCATGCACCGCGCGGAAATCCGAATCTTCCGGACCGCTCCACTCCACCGAGCCGCCGCCGATCCACAGGATCTCCCGCCCCCACGGATCCTTCATGCGGGTGATCGAATCGCTGAACACCCGCCGCCCAAGGCGCGTGAGCTTCACGCCCTTGATCTGATCTCCAGGCACCGCGGGGAGATTGACGTTGAGCAGCGTGTCGCGCGGGAAGGCCGGCAGCGCGATCAGATGGCGCAGCAAGTCCCGGATACGCTCGATCTGTGTTTCGAGCACTGCGTCCGCCCGGAGCACGCTCCCGGCGAACGACATGGCGATCGCCGGAATGCCCAGGGCCAGCCCTTCCATCGCCGCCGCAACGGTGCCGCTGTAGAGGACATCCTCACCCATGTTGGGGCCGTGATTGATGCCGCTGATCACGTACTCCGGGCGCGCGTCGAGCAGGGCCTCGCAGGCCAGCATGACGCAGTCGGTGGGCGTCCCGTCCACCTGCCACCGGCGTTCGCCCAGCCGGACCGGGCGGAGGGGATGATGCAGGGTGAGCGAGTGGCTTGTGGCGCTCTGTTCGCGATCGGGGGCGACCACGGTGAGCTCGCCCAGAGGCTCACAGGCGCGTTCGAGCACGCCGAGCCCCTTGGCCAGAATACCGTCGTCGTTGCTGAGGAGAATGCGCATGGAGCGGAATGAGGGTCGGCGCAGGCTCAGGCGCCGCGCGGGGGGTCGTCGGTCAACGGCGCGTTCAGCAGCGACAGCAGGTCGTTCACTTCGCGTTCGATGCTTTCGAGCGCCTCCACTTCGAGCGCCGCACGGGCCGCGGTGCGCAGCGAGCCGCCCTTGCGGTGTTCATCCAGCTTCTGCCGTGCGCCGTCGATCGTGTACTTCTCGGTATACAGCAGATGCTTCACCAGCAGAATCAGTTCCACCTCGCGTCGGGAGTAGACGCGATTGCCGCTGCGGTTCTTGGCCGGGTTGAGTGGCTTGAACTGACTCTCCCAGTAGCGCAGCACGTGCGGCTTGAGCTCGGTGAGCGCGCACACCTCACCGATCGAGTAGAACTCCTGCACCAGTTCGCCGCGGACCGTGGCCATGTCAGTCGCGCTCCGCCCGTAGCTCGCGCGCCATGAGCTCGGCCACCGCGGTCCGTGGCGCCTGCCCCTCGAACAGGATGCGATACGTCGCGTCCACGATGGGCATCTCCACGCCCACCTTGTCGGCGAGCGCCTTCGCGCTCTGGGTGTTGAGCACCCCCTCGGCCACGCTGTCCTTGCCGGCGAGAAACTGCTCGAGTGTTTGCCCCTGCCCGATCGCGACGCCGACCGCGCGGTTCCGGGAGAGCGCCCCCGTGCACGTGAGCACGAGATCGCCGAGCCCCGCGAGGCCGGCGAAGGTGTCGGCCTTCGCGCCCAACGCCACGCCCAGTCGCGTCATCTCGGCCAGGCCACGCGTCATCAGCGCCGCCCGCGGGTTGAAGCCCAGCCCGAGCCCATCGAGGATCCCGGTCGCAACGGCCATCACGTTCTTGAGCGCGCCGCCGAGCTCTACACCGGTCACGTCATCGCTGGTGTAGACCCGAAAGGCCGACGCACTCATCGCCGCCTGCACCAGACGCGCGGCGTCATGATCGGTGCACGCGGCGACGACGGCGGTCGGCTGCCCCTGCGCCACTTCGGCGGCAAAGCTGGGGCCACTCACCGCGACCACGGGATGCGCACCCGCTTCCTGGTGCACCACATCGGTCATGAGCGCGAGCGTCTCGCGTTCGATGCCCTTGGTCGCCACGCTCAACACGGCCTGCGGGGCCAGCGAGGCGGCACCGGCCGCCACCACCCCGCGCAGCACATGCGACGGCGCCGCATACACCACGAGCGCGGCATCCTGCAGCGCGGCGGCCATGTCACTCGTGGCCACGAGCGTGGGCGCGAGCGCATGACCCGCCAGAAAGCGCGGATTCTCGTGCTGCGTGTTCACCGCGGCCACGACGTCGGCTTCGCGCGCCCACAGACGCACCGGATGACCGTTCCGCGCGAGGCGATCGGCAATCGCCGTGCCCCACGCGCCACCGCCGATCACGGCGCACGTCGTCGTGCCTCCGCCCATCAGGCCGTGCCTCCCACTGTCGATTTGGTACCGATGCGACGCTCTTCGCCGCGCCGCAGACGGCCGATGTTGTCGCGATGCGTGTAAAACACGAAGGCCGCGATGACACACCCGAGCCACGTGAGCAGCGTCGACCCATCGCGCACGAGCAGCGTAACCGCGAGTACCGCCGCGCCAACCAGCGATCCCAGCGACACGTATCGCGTCATCGCCACGCACACCACAAACGCCGCGACCGCCAATCCAGCGGCCACCGGCGAGAGCGCCACGAACACGCCGCTGGCGGTCGCCACGCCCTTGCCACCGCCCTTGCCGAGCAGGAATACCGGCTTCACGTGTCCCACGATCGCGAGCACGCCGAACGCCATCGCCCAGGCCGAGGTCCCCCCCGCCACCCCGGCAAACGCCGGCAGGTAGAGCACGGGCAGCAACCCCTTCAGGAAATCCACGACATAGACCAACAGCCCCCACTTCCACCCGAGCGTGCGGAAGACGTTCGTCGCACCCAGGTTCCCCGATCCGACGGTCCGCAGATCCACGCCATTGGCCTTGCCGACGAGAAACGCCGTGGGGAACGACCCCACGACGTACGCCAGCCCAAGCGCGATCCACAGCATCGGGGACAGGGGGCTCAACTGTTCTTCCTCTTGAGCACGATCCGCACCGGCGCACCGGTGAAGCCCCACTTGTCGCGGAGCTGATTGTGGATGTAGCGGATGTAGTGCTCGGGGATCAGCTCCGGCGCGTTCCCGAAGAACGCGAACGTCGGCGGCGCGACTTCCACCTGCGTGGCGTAGTTCAGCTTCACCTCACGCCCGGCGGCTTGCGGCGGCTGCAGCTTCGCCACGATCTCGGCCAGCGCGTCGTTCACCTGCGACGTGCTCACACGCCGCAGCCGCTGCTCCTGCACCTCAAGGACGAGATCGAGCGCCTTGGTGACGCGCTGCCCGGTCTTGGCCGAGGTGAACAGGAACGGCACGTACTCGAGGTACGGCGCCTTCTCCACAGCATCCTTGCGGAACTTGGCCGAACTCTTGTCGGTCTTGTCCTCGTACAGGTCCCACTTGTTGATCACGATGATCAGGCCGCGCCCGGCTTCCCAGGCAAGCGTGGCGATCTTGAGGTCCTGATTCTGCAGGCCCTCAGTCGCATCGATCATGAGCACGCACACGTCGCTCGAGTCGATGGCGCGCCGCGTGCGCAGCGCCGAGTAGAACTCGATGCCATCGTCGATCTTGGACTGACGGCGCAAACCGGCCGTATCCACAAAGATCAGGTCGCGGTCGTGGTAGCGCATCGGCGCGTCGATGGCGTCGCGCGTCGTGCCGGACTCGTCGTTCACCACCAGCCGCTCTTCACCGAGCAGGCGGTTCACGAAGCTCGACTTGCCGACGTTCGGACGGCCGATGACGGCCACGCGCACGGCTTCGGACTCCTCGACTTCCGCCTCCGGAATCGCCGCGACGACGGCATCGAGCAGATCGCCGGAGCCCTTCCCATTTGCCGCCGACACGGGATAGACGTCGGTCACGCCCAGCCGATAGAACTCGTAAAAGTCGCTGCTGTTCGGGTCGTCCACCTTGTTGGCGACGAGCAGCCACGGCTTCCGCGCATTGCGCAGCAGGTCCACGATGCGGGCGTCACTGGGATGCACGCCCACCTTGGCATCGACCACGAAGAGCATCAGGTCGGCCTCGTCCATCGCCTGCATGACCTGATGACGAATCGCGGTGTCCATCGGCAGGGTCGAGTCTTCGACCAGCCCGCCCGTGTCCACCAGCCAGAACTTGCGGCCGGCCCAGTCGGCCTGGCCGAAATGCCGATCGCGCGTCGTCCCCGCTTCATCGCTCACGATGGCGGTAGCTTCGCCGATCACGCGGTTGAAGAGGTGCGACTTGCCCACATTTGGGCGACCAATGACGGCAACGACAGGAAGACTCATGATCCGAAAGGCAGGGGCTCAGGCGATGGAAGGCACCGCCGCATTCCCTTCCGGGACGAGCGCGTCGATGAAATCGTAGGAGGGATACACAGGCATCGGCAGCGATTCCCGTACGGCAATGAAGGTGTCCTCGTCGAGGAACAGCCCGTCATCGTTGATGCACTCGGCCGGGATCAGCGCGAGGTCGAGATCGTGGCGATCCGCGAGCACGCGCCGGATGTCGGCACCGACCAGCAGGCCGGCCGTCGTGGTGGTCGGCCCGAAGAGCGAGTTCTCGGCCGTAATCAGCACGAACTCGGCGCCGGTGGCCGCGTGAAGCTGCTCGAGCAGTTCGGGCATCAGCGGGGTCATGGAGACACCCGTCACGATCCCGATCCGCTTGCCCTCCAGGCGCGGCAGCTGCGCCAGCCCCTCGGCGACCCGGGCCCGGAGCGAGGTCACCGCCCCCACGCCGTTCTCGATCTGCACGAACTCGCCGTAGTGCTCCACATCTGGCAGGGGTTCGCCGGCCAGCAGATAGAGCTCATCGGAGCCGAACACCCACCGGTCGTCGCGCTCGGCGAGCCCGCGCTCTTCCCAGCGATGCACCGCGTCGAGCAGACGCTTGGCATTTTCGGCGTCCATCGGCTTGCCCGAATACAGGTGACTGAACTGCGTCACCCCCACCGGCACCAGCGCAACGGACATCACGGCATCGCCCAGATTCCACAGATCCGTCAGCGACTGCTCGAGCACCTCGCCGTCGTTGAGCCCGGGCACCACCACCATCTGGCAGTGGAACTGGATGCCCCCCTCCGCCAGGCGCGTCATCTGCTCCACGATGTTGGGCACGCGCGGATTGTTGAGCAGCACCTTCCGTGCTTCCCACGGCGTGGCATGCACCGACACGTAAAGCGGCGAGAGGCGGTACTCGAGGATGCGCGCGATATCGCGCTCCTTCACGTTCGACAGCGTCGCGAAGTTGCCGTAGGCGAACGACAACCGGTAATCGTCGTCGCGAATGTAGAGCCCCTTCCGGAGCCCCTTCGGGAGCCCCTCGATGAAGCAGAACTCGCAACGGTTCGCGCAGCGGCGCACGGTGGGCGGCGCCAGCTCCACCCCCATGGACTCGCCGCCTTCGCGCTCGATCTCGTACTCGACCGTCTGTCCATCGGGGAGGCGTGCCGACACGACAAACGCATCGTCCGCCGTGAGGAACTCCCAATCGAGGAAGTCCTCCAGCGGCCGTTCGTTGACGGCGAGCAGCTCAGTGCCGGGAACGATGCCAAGGTCATCGGCAATGCTCCCCGGCTCAACACGCGTGACGCGAACCATGCCCCGGGACAAGAAGGGGGGCGGGACCCGAGGACCCACCCCCAAAGCAGACGGGCGACAACGGGATCGTTGCCGCCCACCTGAGAAAATCTACGAACCGGAGTGGCCGAAGTCAATCAATTGCATGGACTTCGGCGCCGCGAACCAACCCGCTTTACTGGCGGTACGACGCCCCGCTGCCGGTATTGAACACCACCACCTCGGCGTCGGCGCTCACCGTGCCGGCCTGCACCGCATCGCGGAGCACGGAGAGGGCGCAGCCGTCCTCTGGCGCGGAGTCCACGCCCGTGGCCTTCGCGACCCGGAACGTCCACTCCTTGATCGCCTCCTCGGAGGCCGTTCCGGCGACGCCATTCGTCTCGCGAAGGACCCGCAGGAGGATGCGGTCGCCGAGCGGCGACGGTACGCGAAGACCGGCCGCGTAGGTCACCGGATCGACCCACGGTTCCGCCTTCTCGGCGCCCGCCGCGAAGGCCCGCGCAATGGGCGCACACCCGGCCGCCTGCGCGACGACGTACTGCGGCTGGACCCGCGCGGCGTCGATCCACCCACCCGCCGCGAGCTCCTGGAAGGCCTTCCAGATCCCCACGGTCCCTTCCCCGCCCCCGGTCGGATAGACGATGACGTCCGGGATGCGCCAGCCCAGCTGCTCGGCCAGCTCGAAGCCCATCGTCTTCATCCCCTCCGCGCGATAGGGCTCGCGCAGCGTCGAGATGGCGACGTAGCCGGACTCGGCCGCAAAGGCGAGTGACATCTTGCCGGCATCGCCGATATGGCCGTCAATGCGAATGAGCTCCGCCCCCATGGCCTCGATCGTATCGAGAATCGGCCGAGGAGTCGTGCGGGGGGCGTATACGCGAATCGGCACCCCCGCGGCCGCGCCATACGCCGCGAGCGCGGCCCCGGCGTTGCCGGCGGTCGGCACGACGATGCCCGGCACCCCGGCCGCCTTCGCGCGGGTGACCGCCGCACTCATGCCCCGCGCCTTGAACGAGCCCGTCGGGTTCTGGCTCTCGTCCTTGATCCACAGCGCGCGCACGCCAACCGCCTTCGCCAACTCCGGCGACGGAATCAGCGGCGTGAGCCCTTCGCCGAGCGACACCGGCGTCTCACCGGCGAGCAGCGGCAGGAAGGGCGTGTACCGCCACATATCCCACCGCGGCGCCAACGGGGTGCCCTTGGGCACCGGAGCGTAGCGCGCGAACAGCGGCTGATGACAGGCCGGGCACAGCGAGGCGCCGGCGACGGGAACCTCGGTATCACACGCCGAGCAGCGGAGCGTCCAGGTGAACGTGGTCATTCGGAGGGGGAAGGAGAGTCGGAAACGAGGTCGGATGACGGCGGTGGTGCTGCAGCCGCGATGTCGGGGGCCGGTGCTACCGGAAGCTCGACCCCCAGCGCCTGCAGGACCTTGCGCGCCGAGGTCTCGCCAAATCCCGGAACGGCAGCGATCGCCTCAACACTGGCGTCCTTGACGCCCTGCACACTGCCAAAGACGTGCAGGAGCGCGCGACGCTTGTTGGGGCCAATCCCCGGGATCTTGAGCAGTTCTGATGTGATCGTACGCGCCGCGCGCTTCTGTCGCTGGAACGTGATCGCAAACCGGTGCGCTTCATCGCGCGCCTGTTGCAGCATGCGCAACGCGGGTGACCGTCGGGGCAGTCGAACCGGGTCCGACTGTCCGGGCAGGAAGATCTCTTCATCCTTCTTCGCCAGGCTGATGAGACCGATCTGGGTGACGCCCAGCGCATCGAGCGCGTCGCGCGCCATGCCCAGCTGCCCCTTGCCCCCGTCGATCACGGCGAGATCGGGAAGCGGCTTCTCTTCGTCAAGCCGGCGTCGGAAGAACCGGGTCACGACTTCATGCATCGACTTGAAGTCGTCGTTGCCTTCGAAGATCTGGATCTTGAACTTGCGGTACTCACTGCGCTTGGGGCGCGCGTTCTCGAACCACACCGCACTGGCCACGACATCGGTGCCCTGCGCGTGCGAGATATCGAAGCACACGAGCGACCGCGGCAAACGCGGCAACCCAAGTTCACGCTGCAGCTCGTAGACTGGATCGGCCGCGCGTTCGTCCGCCTCGAGCGACGCCAGCTTGAACTCTTCGAGCAGATGCCGCGCGTTCTGATCGGCCAGATCCACGAGCGCCCGGCGCGAGCCACGCTGCGGCACGCGAATGTGGGTGCCCTCGAGCGACGCCTCCAACATCTCGCGATCCGGGAAGTCGAACGGCACCAGCAGATCGGCCGCGCGCGCCTCGGCGGTGCGATACCACTGCGCCAGACAGGCGGCGAGTACGCTCTCATCCTCCTCGCCCTCAGCATGCTCGAGCAGGCGATGATCGCGCGCCAGCAGCTTGCCACCGCGAATACGCAGAATCACCACGCACGCATCTTCGCCATCGCGGGCATAGCCCACCACGTCGCGGTCTCCGCCTTCCACCTCGAGCACCACCGTGGGCTCTTCCATCTTCTCGAGATGCCGGAGCGCGTCGCGTAACTCGCCGGCCGTCTCGAAGTCGAGTCGCTCGGACGCCTCGAGCATGCGCGACTTGATCTGACGCACGACCTCACCGGTGCGGCCCTCGAGGAACCACACGACTTCATCGATCATCGTGCGGTAGTCCTCGACGGACTGATAGCCCACGCACGGGGCCTTGCATCGCTTGATGAAGTAGTCGAGACAGGGCCGCTCCGGTGCCTCACGCGGCAGCGCGTAGTGGCACGAACGGACCGTGAAGATCCGCTTCACCACATTGAGGGCGCGTCGCATCGCGCCCACGTCGGTGTACGGTCCGAAATACCGCGCGCCATCTTCGAGCAGGCGCCGCGTTACGATCACCCGCGGGAACGGCTCCTGCACCGTGACCTTGATGTACGGGTACGACTTGTCGTCGCGCAGCGCAATGTTGAAGCGCGGGCGATACTCCTTGATCAGCGTGGCTTCGAGAATGAGCGCATGCGCTTCACTCGGCACCACGATCGTGTCGAGGTCGCGCACCTTCCGCAGCAGTCCGCGCGTCTTGGGGCTCGTCTCGTGATCCTGCGTCCAGTAACTGCGCACGCGACTGCGAAGCCGCTTGGCCTTGCCCACGTACAGCACCGCACCGTCGGCATCCTTCCACAGGTACACGCCCGGGCCATCAGCCAGATGCGGCAAGCGACGCGCGACGCGCTCGGGCATGCCCCGTGCGAGGGCGGCTCGGGTCCACTCGTCGTCGGGCAGCGGCAACTGTTCGATGCTCTGCTCCTGCACGCCACCACCAACCGGGACGTGCGGCCCCGTCTCACTGCTCATTGGCCGCTCCGGCGGTCGCCGCGCGCCCCCGCGGACGCTGACGCAGCCATCGTGCCGCCTCGGCCGAGCCCATCCACCAGGCCACCACGAGATACGTGAGCCCGAACGCCATCAGCACCGGGATCCCCGCGAGGCGCGTATGCAGATCCGGCGCCCACTGCTGCTGCGCCAGCATGCCCGTGACGCCGACCCCGGTGGCCGCGGCCGTGGCCAGGGCGATGCGTCGGGTGCCCTGCCACATGGCGGGCGTGTAGATGGTCCCGAGTCGCGCGCGCAGCCCGCGCATGAGGATACTCAGGTTGGTATACGATCCGAGCGACGTGCCGAGCGCGATACCGGCGGCAGCGTACGTGGTATGGCGGAGGGCGTAGGCCAGCACGACCGACGCAATGGCCGACACGACAATGCTCGTGAGCGACGCGCGCAACGGCGTCTTGTAGTCCTGCAGCGCGTAGTGGCACGACGCCAGCAGCTTCACCGACGCAAAGCTGCCCAGCCCCACGGCGAACGCTCCCAACACGATGTGCACCGTGTGCTGATTCGCGGCGGTGAACTCGCCGCCACGATACAGCATGCCCACGATGTAGTTGCCGAGCGCAATGAATGCGAGGGCGCTGGGTACGATGTAGAAGAGAATGCGCTGCCAGCCCCCGCGGAGTCGCTCGCGCAGCGCGTCCATCGCCTGCGTCCCCGACTCCCGAGAGAACTCCGGCAGCGCCGCGGCGGCCACCGACACACCGAACAACGACACCGGGAGCAGCGCGATGTTGTTCGCGAGCGTCATGCTCGTCACCGCACCCTCGGGGAGATACGAAGCGATCCACAGGTCGATGAAGCTCGACACCTGCACGGCGCCGAGCGCCGTCACCACCGGCACGACATTCCGGAGCGTCTGCACGACGCCCGTCACGGTGCGGTCCAGCGTGGGGCGCAGCGGGCCAGCAAGCCGCAGCACCTCCGGCAGTTGTGCAGCGATCTGCAGCAGCGCACCGCCGAGGGTGGCCCAGGCGAGCCACGTCACCAATTGCACCGCGTCGGCCGCGCGCGGACCGCCGATCAGCAGCACCACGATCTGCACCAGCGACCACATGGCCGCGCTCGCATAGCTCCAGAAGAAACGGCGATGGGCGTTCTGCACGCCGAGACACCAGCCGCTCAACACCATGACACCGGTCATGGGGAACAGGATTCGGGTCAGTCGGGTCGTGAGCTCGGCGGTTTCGCCCTGGAAGCCCGTCGCAAACACCCGCGTGAGGAGCGGCGCCGACACGATACCCACGAGCGTGAGCACCGAGACGGCCGCCAGCAGCAACCCGAGCATCGCGTTTGCCAGCGCGCGCGCCCCGCGCTCATCACCACGGGCGAGGAGCCCACTGTACACCGGCACGAAGGACGCCGACATTGTGCCTTCGCCGAGCAGGTTGCGCACGGCATTGGGAATCTTGAACGCGGTGTTGTAGGCGTCGGTCACCGCATTGAGACCGAACGCCGACGTGACCACGTAGTTGCGCACCAGTCCCATGAGGCGACTGACGAGGATCCCTGCGCCGACGACGAACGCCGAGCGTCCGCCCTCACGTCCGCTCATGACGCGCCTGCGGTCTCCGCTACCGGTGCCGCGGCATCGCCATGCACCAACGCCGCTGCATGCTCCGCCGCCGCGTCGGCCATGGCGGTCAGCACGCCCGTCCCATAACGCACGAGGATCGGCATCAGATTGAGCACGCGCTCCGGCGAGGCGCCATTGGGGCGCAGTGCCGCCCGCACGGCGGCGACCTCACGCATCGCCTCCGTCTCACGGCGCTTGACGCCCGCCAGCAAGCGCCGCTCGAACCGGTCGAGGGTATGCGTCAGGTCTCGCGAGAGCCCCTGCACCGTTTCGGGAGCGACGGGCGACTCCTCGCCGGCCAACGATTCCCCGAGCGTGCGCACCTGTGCATCGAGCGTGACCCGCAGGCGCTCGAACGTGTCCGCCACGTTTTCGTCGAGCCGTGCGCGCGCCAGAATCTGCTCGGCCGCATGTGGATCGCGCAGCGCCGCATCATCGAGCCCGAGCGCGGCTTGATGCTCCAACGCGCGCGTCTCCACGACTTCACACGCCCAGCGCGGCGCGGCGACCGGTGCGGCGGCCTCCAGCGCCTCCGCCACCGGAGCGACTTGGGCGAAGTAGGCGTACTCACCGGGGCCGGCGAGATAACACACGGTCGGCAGCAAGGCACGTTCGAGCACCGGGCGCAGCAACACGTTGGCGCCGAGCGTGCCCACCTCCGCTTCGCGGGCCACCGTGGCGGCACTGTCGAGCGGCACGCGCTCGCGTGTGCGCTGTGCCACGCCCTGCTGGCTTTCGAGTTGGGTGCGGAACACCAGCGAAAGCCCATCCACGACATCGACCTGCGGCGCGTACCCGGCCGCCGTGATGGCGTGCGTGCGCGCCTGCAGGGCGCTCTGCACCGCCCCGGCCCGGCGCAGCGCCTGCCGCAAAAACGGATCGGCCGCGGTGCGCAGGGCCGGATGCGACGCATCGAGAACAGCGATGCCCAGCGGCTCCAACAACGCGCGCAGCAGCTGCAGATACGCCCCGCCGATGGTGGCGTGCGGTACGTAGGCGGTGTCGATCAGCTCGAGCACCGTAGCGTGCGCCGCCGACCCACAGGCCGAGGTCAACGCGGCGCGGGCCGTGGACAGGTCCCCGAGCGGGACCTCCGACATCGCCACCCCTTCGGTGGCGGGGCCCATCAACTGCGCGCTCACGACGCCGCGCGTAGTCGCAAACGATGTGACCGCCGCTTCCATCCAATCGGCGTCGTCCGTCGCCGCCCAGAAGACGGGGGCCACCGGAACGCCGAGCACCGGTTCCAGCGCGTCGGCCAGCGCGAGCGCGCTCATGGCCTTGCTGAACGTGTAGGCCGGTCCGCCGAAGAGCCCCGGCTGTTGCCCGGTCGTCACAAGGACGCCCCCGGCGGCCGCACGGGTCAGGCGGTCGGCCGCCGCCCCGGTCGCCGCGAAGGCGGCGGCCAGCGGCGTCAGCCAGTCGGCCGGCGACGCCTGCCGAACCGCCGCCGCATGCGAACGCCAGTCGGCGTTGGTGCGTGGACATCGGGCGTACCACGCGGCCAGCTCGCCGCGCTGCGCGGCCTGCGAGAGCGCGCTGCCGCCCAGGGGCGCGCGCCGAATGCGCAGTCCCTCCGGGACACGCCCGGCCATGCCCTCCTCAGCGCTGCCTGCGTTCACGCGTTGCTCCTCGTTCCAACGGCCCGGATCTCGACGATACCAAAGATTACTTGTGGTACGGCTCGCCGCGCATGATCGTGCCCGCCCGGTAGAGCTGCTCCGCCAAAACTAGTCGAGCAACCTCGTGGGGGAGCGTCCAGGGCGCTAGTGAGAGCCGCCGGGCCGCCCGGCCGCGAATGGCCGGCCCGAGCCCGTGCGCGCCGCCAATCACGAAGGCCACGCTCCGCGCCTCATCCCGGCACTGCTGGAGCCAGCGCGCGAAGGGCTCCGACTCCATCACGACGCCCCCGGGATCGCACGCCACCACCAGGGCATCCGACGGCAACCGCTCAGCCAACCGCGTCGCCTCCCGGTCGCGCACCACCTCCGGCGTCAGGCCGCGGCCGGGTTCCTCGCGCACCTCCGCCACCTCGAGCGGCCAGTAGCGCGCCGCGCGGGTCTCATAGTCCTGAATGGCATCGGCCAGCCCCGCATGGCGAGGCCGGCCGATGACCACAACCGACACCTTCACGAATCAGGCGGCGATCAGGCGTAGATGCCGCGCAGGCGATGCACGGTGGCCACGCGGCTGATCGAGAGCATGTAGGCCGCCGTGCGCATGTTCACCTTGTGCTGCTTGCTGAGCTGCAGCACGTCGGCAAAGCTGCGGGTCATGATGTCGGCGAGCCGCTCGTTGACCGTCGCCTCGGACCAGAAGTACCCCATGCGGTCCTGCACCCACTCGAAGTACGACACGGTCACACCGCCAGCGTTCGCGAGGATGTCGGGGATGACGAAGATCCCCTTCTCGTCGAGAATCGGATCGGCCGCCGCGGTCGTCGGCCCGTTGGCGCCTTCGCAGATGACCTTCGCGCGGATCTTCGGCGCATTCTTGGTGGTGATCACGTTCTCGAGGGCCGCCGGCACGAGCACGTCCACTTCGAGCGTGAGCAGCTCCTCGGGATCGATCGCGTCACCGCCCTTGAACCCTTCGAGCGTGCGATGCTGACGCACGTGCGCATTCGCCGCGTCCACATCGATGCCATTCGCGTTGTAGTACGCGCCGGTGCGATCGCTGATGCCCACGATCTTGCACCCTTCGCGCGCCATCAGCGTGGCCGCCGTGGAACCCACGTTGCCGAAGCCCTGCACGGCCACCGTGGCGCCCTTCATGGACATGCCGAGATGCTGCAGCGCTTCGCGCGTGACGAGCATGCAGCCGCGACCGGTCGCCTCCTTGCGGCCCAGCGAGCCCCCCATCTCCACCGGCTTGCCGGTGACGACCGCGTTCTCGGTGCGCCCGACATGCATGGAGTACGTGTCCATGACCCACGCCATCACGCGTTCGTTCGTGTTGACGTCCGGCGCCGGCACGTCGGTGTCCGGCCCGAGCAGCGAGATGATGCCCTTGGTGTAGCGGCGCGTCACGCGCTCGAGTTCACCCACGCTCATCGAGAGCGGGTCGCAGATCACGCCACCCTTCGCACCACCGAACGGCAGATTCACGACGGCGCACTTCCACGTCATCCAGGCGGCGAGGGCCTTCACCTCTTCCAGCGTGACATTCATGTCGAAGCGGATTCCACCCTTGGCGGGGCCGCGCGACGTGTTGTAGAGCACGCGATACCCGATGAACACCTCGACATCGCCGTTGTCGAGCTGCACGGGAATCGAGACGGTCAACTGCTTTTCGGGATTGCGCAGGATCTTGTAGATGCCGGGCTCGAGATCGAGCAGTTCGGCGGCGCGGTCGAAGCGCGACATCATCGCTTCGAACGGATTCTCTTCCTGAAGAAAGCGGTCCTTGTCCGGACGAACGATGCTGTCCGTCGGCAGGCGCAGCAGATCGATGGCCATGAGGCGGGGAGTCGGTTTTTTTGCCGGGCAGGCCGGCGGTGGGAGTGTCGTAGTCAGCGCGCCGCCAGAACCCGGTCACACTCCCGCTCCAGGACCTCGGCGCCTCGATCAACCACGACGGTCTGAGAAACATACCAAAGCGGCGTCGCTTCGCGAGGCCAGAGGGCGGCCAGCTTCACGGCGTCCTTCAACGTACAGACCACCAGATCGGCACCGTGTAACACGCGAGAAACACCGGTCACATCCGTGGCCGAAAAGCCATGGTGATCGGGAAACCGCAGGTCGTGCACGACCTGAGCGCCGCAGTCCCGCAACTGTTGCGCAAAGGCCGCCGGATCGGCGATCGCGGAGAGGGCCACGACCCGCGTCCCGGCCAGCGTGGACAGGGGGCGGGGGGCCGCGCCCGCCGCCGCGCGCGCATCGTGCAGCGCATCCGGCATGAGGCGGACCACCGCGGGCGTATGAGTGCCGCCGTCGCGGGTCGGGATCCCGGAAATGCGGGCGCAAACCGCCTCCACCCGGGCCGCATCCGCCGCCTTGACGGTGACGATCACCGCCGTGGCGCGCGACAGGTTGCGGAAGGGTTCGCGATAGGGCCCGGCGGGGAGCAGGTCCACGCGCCCATTCCAGCGGTCGGCACTCACCAGGACCACATCGGCCACCCGTGGGGCCCGGCGGTGCTGGAACGCATCGTCGAGCACGGCGCAGTCATGCCCTGCGCTGCGCGCCGCCTGCAGCGCAGCGAGTCGGTCGGGCGACACGCGCACCGGAACATCGGGCGTGAGCAACTCGTGCACCCGCCACTCGTCATCGCCGTAGCCGCGCAGCACCAACGTCGGGTTCGCGCCGCGGGCACGCAGCCGGGCCGCGAACCACGACGAGATCGGCGTCTTACCGGTGCCTCCCACCGTCAGATTGCCGACCGAGACCGCAGGAATGGGTGCCGCCACCGCGGCCTGTCCATCGAACCGCTCGTTGCGCGCCTGCACGATCCGGCCGAACAGCCACGCCGGTGGGGTCAAGGCCGCGCGCACGACCGCCGACGCCACCTGCTCGTCGTACCAGGTCCACTCGGCGAACCGCCGGAGCGCGGTCATGACGTCGGGCGCCCCGCGGGGTCATGGTGGAGGCGCTCGACCTCGCGCAACGCGTCCATCATGCGCGCCTGAAACTCGTCGCTCCGCGCCGCGGCCTGACGCACATCGGGATCATCCAGCGTGATCGGCGGCGTGTACAGCACGGTGATGCGGGCGAACGGCTTCGGGATCTCGAAACCATCCCAGCTCTTCAGCTGCCACTTCTGATCGGTGTGCGCCAGAATGAACACCACCGGGACCTTGGCCCGGTGCGCCAGAATCAGCGCCCCCTGCGCGAAGCTGTGCCGCGGCCCGCGCGGACCGTCCGGCGTGAACGCCATATCGGCGCCCTGCTCCACCACACGCACCGCCTCCAACAACGCACGGGTGCCGCCCCGCGAACTCGAGCCGCGCACGCCGAACATGCCGAACAGCGAGACGATACGCGTGATGATCTCCCCGTCCTTGTGCTCGCTGATGAGCACGCCCGTGCGGAACCGGTGCGCGAAGAGCGTGGGCAACATCTGTCCGTGCCACAGCGTGTAGACGACCGGCTGCGTGCCCGGCACGCGCGCCAGCAGCGCCTCGTTGCCCACCACGCGATAGCGCCACGTGCGCGCGAGTCCGCGCACGAGCCATCCGCCCAGCGTGATCGCGAGCCGCGTCTTCCAATCGAGCGCGCGCGGCGGCGTGTCACTTTGGCTCATGCGTTCCCGAGCAACTGCCGGATGAGCGTCGCGACCCGCGCCGACGCCCCCGGCGTTCCCAGCTTGCCGCGCACGGCCTCGAGTCCGGCCTCGGCCTCACGGCGGGCTGCGCTCGCGGCATCGAGCAGCGGCAACACCGCATCGGCTACGCGCTCGGGCACGAAGGCATCCTGCACAAACTCGCGCGAGACTTCGCGCCCCGCGACGACATTCACCAGGCCGATGTGCGGGATCTTCACCAGGCGCTTTGCAATGGCGAAGGTGATCGGATTCGTGCGATAGCCGATCACGTGCGGCAAGCCGGCCACCGCCGCTTCGAGCGTGTTCGTGCCGCTCTTCAGGATGCCGGCCGTGGCGGCGCGCTGGACCACGAACGAAGCACCCTGCACCAGCGGAAACGGGCACTGCGACGGATCAATACGGACCGTGGGCGCCACGCCCACGACGACCTGCACGTCCGGGCGGCGCGCCTGCACGGCGCGCGCCGCGTCGATGAACGGCACGAGATGCCGCTCAATCTCGGCGCGGCGACTGCCGGGGAAGACGGCAAGGACGGGCGCGTCCGGGTCGAGCCCAAGTTGCGCACGCGCCTCCGCGCGCGACGGCAACGATTGGGCGCGGTCGAGGAGCGGATGCCCAACGAAGGTGGCATCGACGCCATGCTGACGCAGCAGCGCCTCTTCGAACGGGAGGATGCAGGCCGCCTTGGTCACGACGTCGGCAATGACCGGCAGGCGTTTCGCCCCCCAGGCCCACACCTGTGGCGTGATGTAGTAGAGCACGGGCACGCCCGCAGCCTTCGCCGCGGCCGCGACCTTGAGATTGAATCCCGGATAGTCGAGCAGCACCACCAGCCCGACCCGACCACTGGCGAGTTCCGCCCGAATACGACGCAGCAGCGTCCAGTGCTTGGGCACATGCTGCAGCACCTCCACGAAGCCCATCACGGCCAGCTGTTCGACGTCTTCGAGGATCTCCACCCCGGCGCGCCGCATATGGCCACCGCCGACACCGCGCATGCGCAGCGCGGGGAGCGCGGCCCGCAGCACCTCCGCCACTTTGCCTGCGTGCAGGTCGCCGGACGCTTCGCCGACGACGAACAGCACGTCACGCACGCGCGGCCCCGGCTGCGGCCGCATCACTCGCGCGCATGACCTGGTGCGCCTGCTCGATCGCGTGGACAATGCGCAGCGCCGCTTCAAGCGCATCGCGCCCTTCCTCGCCGGTCACGGCCACCTTGTTGCGGCCGGTCAGTGCCCCGAGGAACTGAGACAGCTCGAGCACCAGTGGTTCCGCTTCCGGCGCCTCGAGGACGACTCGCTCCACGAAGTCCTCGAGCGCGCGCGGCGCACGCGCCAGCTGCATCGGATCGAAGTCGCCACGCAGCCGGAAGTACTCTCCCGTGCCGGCGGCGAGGTCGAGCGAGAGATACCCACTGCGTTGAAAGATGCGCAGCTTGCGCAGCCGCTCCCGCGAAACCCGGCTCGCGGTAATGTTCGCCACCGCCCCGTTCGCGAACGTCAGCCGCGCATTGGCGATGTCCACCTGCGGGGTAAGCACGGGGATGCCCATGGCCTGCACATCGGCCACGCGCGTGCCGACGAGTGTGTGCACCAGATCGAGATCGTGGATCATCAGATCGAGCACGACCGCGACATCCGATCCACGCGGATTGAACGGCGCCAGGCGATCGCTTTCGATGAACCGCGGCCCGTCCACATACGGCATGGCGGCCCGCACCGCCCGATTGAAGCGCTCGACGTGCCCGACCTGCACGATGACGCCCGCCGCCTTGGCCTTGCTCAGCAGGTCATCGGCTTCCTCGAGCGTGACCGTGAACGGCTTTTCGACAAAGACGTGCTTACTGCGCGCGATGGCCTGCGAGGCCACCGCGTGATGCGCCGTGGTCGGCACGACGACCGACACCGCATCGACCTCATCCAGCAAGCGGTCGAGCGAGGGGAACGCGGACACGCCGTACTGGGCTGCGATCTCCGCGGCGCGCGCCGGATTCTCGTCGACGAAGCCGACGAATCGTTCACCGCACAGGTCGCGCAGGATGCGCACGTGGTGCGTCCCCAGACCACCGGCGCCAACCACGCCGAGGCGCGGCGCGCCGGGCCGGGAAAACTGGTGCCGATCGGTGCCCTGCTGCGTCATGCCAAATGCCTCGGAAGGTCTCAGAACCCGACGCCGCGCTGACTGGCTTCGATGAACGTGAGGAAGTGATCGACTTCGGGAATGATCGTCATCTCCGCGCGCGCCTTCTCGATGCCCTGCGACAGGTTGAGATCGGAGCGGAAGCAGAAACGGTAGGCCTGCTTGAGCGCCTTGACCACGGCGTCGTCGAACCCACTGCGCTGCAGCCCCACCGAGTTCAGACCGAACAGCTTGATCGGATTGCCCACCGCGCGCACGTACGGAGGCACGTCCTGCGATACGCGCGAGCAGCCCCCGATGAACGAGTGCTTGCCGATGCGCGCGAACTGGTGCACGGCGCAGAGCCCCGAGATGATCGCCCTGTCCTCGACCTGCACATGACCGGCGAGCTGGGTGCCGTTCGAGATGATCACCGAGTCGCCCAGGTGACAATCATGCGCGAGATGCACATAGCTCATGAGGAAACAGCCCTTCCCCACCCGCGTCGTGATCGAGTGCGCCGTCGCCCGGTTGATCGTCGCGTACTCACGAATGGCCGTATCGTCGCCGATCTCCACCCACGTCTCTTCGCCGCGATACTTGAGATCCTGTGGATCGCCACCGAGGATCGCCCCGATGCCCACGTGGACGCGCTCGCCGAGGCGCACGTTGCGCTCGAGCGTGGCGCGAGCCGCGAGGCGCGTGCCGGTGCCGAGGGTGCACTGTGGGCCGACGATGGCCCACGGCCCGATCTCGATGTCGTCGCCCAGCTGGGCCGACGGATCGACGATGGCCGTGGGGTGAATCTTCACACTGGACATTGAGCGTTACCGATCGCGAATGGTGGCGGCCATGTCCGCCTCGGTGGCCACCTGCCCGTCAACATACGCCACGCCCTTCATGCGGCAGATCGCGCCGCGCATCTGGGTGACCTCAAGCTCGAAGCGCAGCTGGTCACCCGGCTTCACCGGGCGGCGGAACTTGACGTTGTCGAGCGTCATGAAGTACACGACTTTGCTGGCCGGATCCTGCACGGTGCGCATGAGCAGCATGCCGCCCACCTGCGCCATGGCTTCGATGATCAGCACGCCCGGCATGATCGGATGTCCGGGGAAGTGCCCCTGAAAGAACGGCTCGTTGATCGTGACGTTCTTCAGGCCCACGATCCGCTTGCCTTCCTCGAGCTCGAGGATGCGATCCACGAGGAGAAACGGATAGCGGTGCGGCAGCACCTGCATGATGTCTTCGATGTTGTACAAGGCAGGCTCCCGGACGGCGTGTTGCACCAACGCGCGCACCAGGGCAACAGTGCCCCGGTGACTGGGTTTGTGGGCCACGATGCGGGCCCGAAGGCGCGCACCAGCGAGCACGAGATCGCCCACGCAATCGAGCGCCTTGTGCCGCACGAATTCATCCGACCACCGCAGCGTGGTCTCCACCAGCCCCTCGGCGTCCATCACCACCGCATTCGCCGTCGAGGCTCCCTGAATCAATCCCTTTCGGCGCAGCGCGTCCACTTCATGCAGGAACCCGAAGGTCCGCGCCGCCGCGAGCTCCGAGCGGAACGTGGCTTCGGTGACCTGATAGGTGCCGCGCTGCGGGCCGATCAGCGGGTGCGGAAAATCGATCGAGACATCGAGATGGCAGCCGAAACACGGATGCGCCTCATATACCGACTCGCCGTCCTCCACGCGAATCGACTTGCGCAGCACCAGCCACTCGGGGCGGCCCTCCTGCGCCACCAGCCCGGCCTGCTCGAGCGCCGCCACGAAGGGCTGCGCGCTGCCGTCCATGATGGGCGGCTCCGGGCCGTCCATGTCGATCAGGAGGTCGTCGATCGCGAGCCCGCCGACCGCCGCCAAGACATGCTCCACCGTGTGGAGCGCCGCCGCCCCCGTACCCAGCTGCGTGCGCCGCTCGGCCTCAACCGCGACGTCCACCCGCGCCGGCACCAGCGGGGCCTCCGGCAGGTCCACGCGACGAAACACGATGCCCGTGCCCGACGCGGCCGGACGAAAGGTCAGGCGACAGGGTTGGCCCAGATGGAGGCCGATGCCTTCAACGGCGGCCTCCCCGGCAATGGTGCGACGACTCACTCCGAGGCTCCGGGCGTAGACGGCGAGGCGGTGGAAGGCGCCTCGTGGGAGGCCAGCAGGCGCTCCAGCGGGCGAATGAGCTTGGCCAGCCGCACAAGCGCCGCCTGCGCGCGCAGCTGCTCCTTGTGCGGACGCGCCGGATAGCCGGACCACGTTTCCCGCGCCGGGACATCGCCGAACACGCCCGCCTGGGCCGCGATCGTCGCCTGCGCGCCGATCGTCAGGTGCCCGCCGATGCCGACCTGCCCGCCGATGCGCACGCCATCCTCAATACGCGAGGACCCGGCGATGCCCGTCAACGAGGCCACGAAGCAGAAGCGGCCAATCCGTACGTTGTGCCCGATCTGCACGAGGTTGTCGATCTTGGTGCCGGCGCCAATGATCGTATCATCAACGCTGCCGCGATCCACGCAGCTGTTGGCGCCGATCTCGACATCCGCCCCCAGCACGCAGCGCCCGACGTGGGGAATGCGCGCCACGCCCGTCGGCTGCGGCACGAAGCCGAATCCTTCACGGCCGACCTGCGCGCCGGCATGCAACACCACGCGGTCGCCCAGCTCGACGAACGGATACACCACCGCATGCGGGAAGAGACGCACGTCGCGCCCGAGCACACTGCCGGCGCCGACGCTGGCGCCGTCGCCGATCCAGCAGCCGTCACCGAGCACCACGTCCTCGCCAATCACCGCGTAGGGATCGATGGTGACGCCCTCGCCAAGGCGGGCGGAGCGAGCCACGACCGCCGTCGGATGCACCCCGGCCGCGCGCGGCGCCCGCCGATGGAACCGCGCCAGCAGCGTGACCAGCGCATCCATGGGCTTGTCAACAATGATGCGCGTGACCGGTCCACCCTCGGCGTGCTCGAACGCGGGCGCCGTGAGAACGACGCCGGCCCGTGACGCGGTGAACCACGCGTAATAGCGCTGATGCGCGAGGAAGCTGAGCTCGTCCGCACCCGCCCGATCGAGCGGCGCGATCCCGCGCACCACAATCTGGCCGTCGCCGATGAGGCGTCCGCCCACCTGTGCCGCAACGTCAGCGGCGGTGATGGGCACCTGCCCATCACCGCCGCCCGTGACCGTCATCCCGCCGGGCGACGAATCGCTCACGCCGTGGGCGGCTTCTTGGTGCTGATGCCCGCCGGCGCCGTGGCCGGACCCGTCGACGGCTTCGCCGTGGCCGGCGCGGCCATCTTCGGGGCGCTCAGACGCAGCTTGGCCACCACGCGGTCGGTGATGTCCAGGTTCTTGTCGGCCGACACGATGTACGGCATCTCGACGGCCACGTCGAAGATGAACGCATAGCCGCCTTCAGCGCGCACATCGTCGAGCGCCTTGCGGATGCCGTCCATGATCGGCGCCATCAGCTCCTGCTGACGCGTCTGCGCCTGCTCCTGCAGCTTCTGCGCCTGCGTCTGCCAGGCCTGCTGCTTCTCGGTGAGCACCTTGAGGCGCGCTTCCTTCGCCGCGCCCTGCAGCGTGGGCTCTTCCTTCGCCCACCCTTCCTGCAACGCCTGCAGCGAATCCTGCAGCTTGTTCATCTTGTCGCGCAGCGGGCCCATTTCCTTCTCGTAGGCCGCTTCGGCCTCGGTGCGCCCGGGCGCGCTGGCCATCAGCGCCTGCGAGTTGACGTACGCGAACTTCTGCTGGGCCTGAGCCGCAGTGGAGGCGCTCACAAGGAGTACGCAAGCGCCTACGAAGGAGGAGAAACGCATGAGAGGAGTGTCCTGAGTTTAGAAGAGCTGGCCGAGACGGAAGTGGAACTGCCAACGCGGGTCCTTCACGACCAAGCCAGTGGTGAGATCCACTCTTGTCCGGTCGAAGCCGTACGCCATGTCGAGCCCGAGCGGGCCGAGCGGCGTCACGGTTGATACCCCGAATCCGACGGATCGGAAGAGGCGGGTCGGGTTGATCTGACGCGCGGACGCCCAGTTGTTGCCGGCATCCGAGAACACGTTCGCGTAGAACATCTGATTGAAACGGATACCGATCTCCCCGGTCATCGTCATGAACGCATTGCCGAAGGACGCCGGGTCCGACCGATACTGGTCCACGTTCGGGTTGAAACCGGTCGGCGTGATCGAGAACTCCGGATAGCCACGGAGCGCCTGACCGAACATCACGCCACCCACCGAGAACTGCTGCTGGAAGAAAAAGGGCCCGGAGTTGCCGAACAGCGCCCCGGCCTTCGCCTGCAGCCCCAGCGTGACCTTCACCGGCTGCGAGCCCGGCGTGCTGCCGCCGAACTGCCCGAGCAGCGCGTACGACCGGATTTCCGTATCGACGCGCTGGAAGTTCACCGTGCCGCCGAGCAGGCCGCCGGTGAAGTCGGTGTTGATCGAGCGCAGCGATCCCTGCGTGGCAAACGGCATGTCCACACGCGTGTCATACTGGTAGCCGAGGCCGATGCTCGAACGGAAGCAGTTCCGCTGGCAGGTGCTGTTCTGCACGAAGCCCGACGTGAAAGTCGTGGCCTCCCCGGTGTACGACAGCGCGAGTGACGAGAAGTAGTTCCAGGGCACCGGCAGGCCGAGACGGAACGAGCTGCCCGTGCGCACATTCTGCCCGAGGTTGCCGATCACGAAGCGCGACTGCGTACGATAGGCGCTGAGCGCGCCCGACATACGCGTGCCCTTGAGCGCCGGGTCGGTGTAGGTCGCCGTGAAGTCGTTGAAGAACCGGCCGTACTGCCAGTTCACCTTCCCCTGCTTGCAGTTGCCGAAGAGGTTCGGCTGTTCGAGCCCGACGAACCCGCCGAAGCCCACGCCCCCCTGGCCCATCGACGCACCGAAGTTCACGCTGCCGGTGCGCTTCTCCTTCACCTTGAAGACGATGTCCACATCGCCCTGATCGTTGATCGGCTTCGAATCGGGGAACGGCAGCGGCGACTCGAAGAAGTTCAGGTTCCCGATGCTCTGGTAGCTGCGGATCATCTGCTGCTGGCTGAATGGGCCGCCGGGGACCATGAAGATCTGTCGGCGGATGCACTCGTCCGACGTATAGTCATTGCCCTGGATCTCAATGCGGTTCACGATGGCCGGATTCCGCTCGTCGATCTCCCAGCGGAGGTTCACCGTGGGCACCGAGTCCGTCCCTTCCTTGCGCCGCTCGACCACCGGCCGCACCTGCGCGTACAGGTAGCCGTTGTTGCGATACTCGTTGTTCACCTTCTCGAGGGCGTCGTCCCACTTGTGCTGGTCGAACATCCCCTCGGGCGCGGCGGCCTCACGCTTGATGAGCGCCTTGACGCGCTGCGTCAGCGTCGGATCGTAGCCGGCGAACGGATAGAACGCCTTGAGCTGCTCAGTGGGGAAGCGACGGTTGCCGGCAATCTCGAACGTGCCCACGCGATACTGCGGGCCCTCCTGCACACCGATCTGCACGAGGCCTTTGCCGCGCTCACGGTCCACGATCAGCGTGTCCTTGGTGATGCGCATGTCCACGAAGCCGAGACGCGCATAGAGCCCCGGAATGCGCTCGCCGAGGTCACCGACGTACTTGTCCTCGTCAAACTCACCCTTCCGGAACCAGAAGAAGCCTTCCGGGCGAATCTTCATCGCGCCGGCAATCTCCTTGTCCTTCACGCGGCGATTGCCTTCGATGTCGATCCCCGAGATCGCCAGCCGTCGCCCTTCGTCGATGCGATAGGTCAGCCCGATGCGCCCATCCTCGAGCGGCGTCGAATCGATGGTCACACGCGCCAGGTAGTAGCCATTCGCCTCGTAGGTGGAGTCGATGCGCGCGCGCGCCTTCGCCACCTGCATCGGATCGATGGGCCGGCCGATCAGCAGATCGACCTTGTCCTTGATGGTGCGCTCGGAGATCGCGCTCGGCCCGATGACCTTGAGGTCACCGAGGAGCGCGCGCTCCTGCACGAGCACAACCATGAGCACCTTGCCGGCCACACTCTCGACGTCGCACGCCATGCGCACATCGTCGAACAGGGCCAGGTTATAGAGCGCCTTGATGCTGCGCTGCACCGCGGGAAAGCTCAGCGGGGCGCCCGGCGCCAACCCGAGCTCGGCGCGGATTCGCGCCTCGGCCACGTTCTGGTTGCCGCGAATCGCCACCGAGTCGGGCGTGGCGCAGCGACCCGTAATCTCCTGCGCCGACACGACGGCAGGAGCGGCCACGGTCACCACGGCCGTCAAGGCGGCCGCACAGACCTGGCGGAGGGACCGAACGAAAGGCTTCAGGGGAGCGCTTCTCAGCATAGCCTTGGAATATAACCGGATACCGGGGGTGGAGGGGGCACCCGAGGCCCCCATCCGCCGGGACGAATCCCGCGGCAGGTCGTACCCCGGAAACAGACAAACGGCCGGTCTCCCTACGGAGACCGACCGTCGTCTGACACCCATTCCCGGGCCGGGCGTTGCCGGCCGGGCCACCCCGCCCGTCCCCGGTCGCCTTACGCCTGCGGCGTGGGCGACAGGACCCGGAACTCGAGCTTCTCCTTCTCGGTGGTCGAGACGGCCACCTCGATCTCGTCGCCCTTCGAGAACTCACCCGTCAGGATCTTCTCCGAGAGCGGATCCTCAACGTAGCGCTGGATCGCCCGCTTGAGCGGACGGGCGCCGAAGTGCTCGTCGTGCCCGTGGTTGACCAGGAACTCGGTCGCCTCGGGGGTGAGCGCGATCTTCATCTCCTCCTCGGCCAGACGCTTCTGCACGTCGGCGAACAGGATGGACACGATCTGCGAGATGTGCTCCTTCCCGAGCGGGTGGAACACGATCACGTCGTCGAGGCGGTTCAGGAATTCGGGATTGAAGACCCGGCCCATCTCTTCCTTCACCTTGTCCGAGATCCGCTCGAAGTCCCCGCGCGAGTCCTGCGTGGCGAAGCCGAGCGACTTGCCCTTCGTGATGTCCTTCGCGCCCACGTTCGACGTCATGATGACGACGGTGTTCTTGAAGTCGATCACGCGGCCGTAGTTGTCGGTGAGGTGACCCTCATCGAGCACCTGCAGCAGGATGTTGAACACATCCGGATGGGCCTTCTCGATTTCGTCGAGGAGCACCACGCTGTACGGCTTGCGACGCACGGCCTTGGTGAGCGTGCCGGAGTCCTCGTAGCCCACGTAGCCCGGGGGCGCGCCGATCAGGCGCGACACCGAGAACTTCTCCATGTACTCGCTCATGTCGACGCGGATCAGCGCCGAGGCATCGGCGAAGAGGAACTTGGCCAGCGAACGCGCCAGCTCCGTCTTACCGACACCGGTGGGGCCGGAGAAGATGAACGAGCCGATCGGCCGGCGCGGATCCTTGAGGCCCGCGCGGCTGCGGCGAATGGAGCGGGCGAGCGCCTTGATGGCCTCGTCCTGTCCGACCACCGTCTGGTGCATCTCCTCTTCCATGCGCAGCAGGCGCGACGTTTCCGCTTCCTGCAGGCGCGTGACCGGGATGCCGGTCCAGCGGCTGACGATAAAGGAGATCTCGTCTTCGCCAAGCGTGGGGCGGAACGACTGCCGCCGCTGCTCCCACTCCTCCTGCTTCTTGCGGATCTGGGCCTGCACTTCGCGCTCGTTGTCGCGGAGCGACGCCGCGCGCTCGAAGTTCTGGTCGCGCACCGCCGCTTCCTTCTCGGCGTTGATCGCTTCCAGCTGCTCCTTGAGTTCGGCCACTTCCGACGGCGGCACCTGCGCGGCCAGACGCGCGCGCGCGCCGGCCTCGTCGATCACGTCGATGGCCTTGTCCGGCAGGAAGCGGTCGGTGATGTAGCGCTCCGACAGCTTGGCCGCGGCCAGCAGCGTCTCGTCGGGGATGTTCACCCGATGGTGATCTTCGTACTTCTTGCGCAGCCCCTGGAGGATCTGCACGGTCTCATCGATCGAAGGCGGCTCCACCACGACCGTCTGGAAGCGACGCTCGAGGGCCCCGTCCTTCTCGATGTACTTGCGATACTCGTTCAGCGTGGAGGCCCCGACGCACTGCAGCTCACCGCGCGCGAGCGCCGGCTTGAGCATGTTGCTGGCGTCGATCGCCCCTTCGGCCGCCCCGGCGCCGACGAGCGTGTGCAGCTCGTCGATGAACAGGATGACCTGCTTGTTCTGCGCGATCTCGTTCATGACCGCCTTGAGGCGCTCTTCGAACTGGCCGCGATACTTGGTGCCGGCGATCACCGCCGCCATGTCGAGCGACAGGACGCGATGATCCCGCAGCGAATCCGGGCAGTCGCCGTTCGCGATGAGCTGCGCGAGCCCTTCGACGATGGCCGTCTTGCCCACCCCCGGCTCGCCGATGAGCACCGGGTTGTTCTTCTTGCGCCGCGTGAGGACTTCCATCACGCGCTCGATCTCCTTGGCGCGCCCGATCGTCGGATCGAGCTGGCCTTCCGCGGCCAGCTGCGTCAGGTCGCGGCAGAAATGATCGAGGGCCGGCGTCTTGGACTTCTTGTCGCCCTTGGCCGGTGCGGCCGACGGCGGGGCGCCCGCGCCCGCCTTCTCGGCCGGCGGCGTCGGTCCGCCCTGCGGCATTTCCGTCCCGAGCAGGCGCAGCGTTTCCGCGCGCGCCGCATCGAGATTCACGCCGGCATCGGTGAGCACCTGCGCCGCGATCCCCTTCTCCTCACGCAGCAGGCCGAGCAGCAGATGCTCCGTGCCCACGTAGCTGTGATTGAGATCGCGCGCTTCGGCCATCGCGAGCTCCAAAACCTTCTTGGCGCGCGACGTATACGGCAGATCCGGGCCGGTGGCCTGCGCCGCCTTCCCCTTCTTGACCGTGTCTTCGATCTTCTGCGTGACGTCGTCGAGATCGACGTTGAGGTTTTGCAGCACCGCCGCCGCAACGCCCTCACCCTCACGGATCAGCCCGAGCAGGATGTGCTCGGTCCCGACGTACTCGTGATGGAGGCGCGCCGCTTCTTCGCGCGCCATCGCCAGCACCTTCCGCACCCGCTCGGTGAAGTTGTAGCCGTTCATCGTCCCCTCAGGGTCGTTGGGAAGCGGATCATTCGACGCCGCCGCCTTCGCTCACGAGCACCTGCCGCACGTATCGCGCGCGCGCCAGGTTGGCCTCGCTCTCCGTCAGCACCTTCCCCTCACCATGCGAGAGGTGCGCCGACTGCGCAAAAATCAGGAGCTTGTTGAGAGTGTATACACTGAGCCCAGTGATCAGTTTCAGGCCGACCGCCAGGCGCACCCCGCTCAGATAGTTCATGGCCTCGTCGAACGTCAAGCTGCGGGCATACCGCAGCGTGCCGTAGGCGCGCCACAACTTGTCCTCGATAATATACCCAGCGTCCCGCACCAGCACACGACGCGCTTCTTCCTCGCGCTCGATCGTATGACGTACGACGCGCACCAGCAGGTCCTGTAACTCCTCCTCGGAACGCCCCAACGTCGTCTGATTCGACAACTGGAAGAAATTCCCGACGACCTCACTCCCCTCGCCGTACAGGCCGCGGTAGGTGAGCCCCATCTGCTGCAGGCCGGCTAGGACCTTCCCGATCTCCTTGGTCAGGACCAGCCCCGGTAAATGGATCAACACCGACGCCCGCAATCCGGTGCCCGCGTTGGTGGGACAGGCGGTCAGGAAGCCGAATTCCCGATGGAACGCGTACGGGACCTGCCCCCCGAGCTCCTGATCCAGCCGCTGGACGGCTCCGAACGCCTCCGGCACGGCAAAGCCCGACCGGAGCGCCTGAAGCCGCAGATGATCCTCCTCGTTCACGAGGAGCCCCACCGACTCGCCCAGAAACACCGCCGCCCCGCTGCGGACCGGGTGCTGGGGATCCAGCCCGGCCAGCTCCTTGCTGACCAGATGCCGCTCATGCAGCAGCTGCCGGTCAACCGTCGGGAGCTCCTCCATCCGGACCAGCAGGCTCCCGGCGAGACTCGGCACGCCGGTGAGCGCGTCACGGACCTGCGCGAGCATCCGGAGCCGCTCCCCCTCGCGGGCCCGCCCGGTGAAGGCATACCCCGAGACGTTGCGCGCCAGCCGCATGCGGGTCGAAATCACCACATCGCTGTTGGGCCCCGACGCATCGAGCCACCGGACGCCGCCATCGGGGAGCAGCGACAAATCGAGACCAGGTCGGGGGGCTGTCATGCGACCGGACTCTCCAGCACCCGGATACGATCACGCAGCTCCGCCGCGAGTTCGAACTGCTCCGCCTCGATCGCGCGCCGCAGCCGGTCGCGCAGATCATGCAGGCTGTCGGGCTTCTCCAGCAGATGCGCCACCGGCGCCTCGTAGCGCACCCCCACATGCCGCGAGCTGCCATGCAGGCGCCGCAGCAATTCGCGCAGACTGCGCTCCATGGTGTCGTAGCACGACGGGCAGCCCAGACGTCCGGTCGCCTTGAAATCGCGCGACGTGGCGCCGCAGAACGCGCACTGTGCGGCATCGCCGGCGGTCGTGGGCGCCTGCTGCTGGACCGCCTGGAGGATGTCCCCGAGCGGGTGCTGCGGCACCGCCAGCGTCGTCTCGACGCCCTTGGCGGCCGCGCACTTCTCACACAAATGGAGCTGCGTGACCGCGTTGTCCACGATCCGCGTCAGATGCACGACCGCGTCGCGCTCCTTGCAGTTGTCGCAGAGCATCAGCTCCCCACCGTTCGATGTCCGTCTGACGGCACCAACTTGCCCCCCTCCAACAATAGCGTCCGATCGGCCCGCGCAGCCAGCGACTGGTTGTGCGTCACCACGACCAGTCCGAGCGACTGATCGCGGGCCAACTCGGCAAACAGATCGTGCAACTGCTCGGCGTTGTGCCAGTCGAGGTTGCCACTCGGCTCGTCGGCCAGGAGCAGCGCCGGGCGGGCCGCCAGCGCGCGCGCCACCGCCGTGCGCTGCTGCTCGCCCCCGGACAACGCCGCCGGACGATGATGCAGCCGCGCCGACAGCCCCACGCGCTCCAGCAGTGCCGTCGCGCGCGTGCGCGCCTCCGCCTCCGCCACCCCGCCGATCCGCAGCGGCATCATGACGTTCTCGAGCGCCGAGAACTCGCGCAGCAGATGATGAAACTGAAACACGAACCCCACGGCACGGTTCCGGAGCGCATCCAACCCCTCGTCGGACAGCGATCCCACCGCCTGGCCGGCCAGGCGGATCTGCCCCGCCGACGGCCGCTCCAGCGCCCCGAGGACGTGCAGGAGCGTGCTCTTCCCGGCGCCGCTCGCGCCCACGATCGCCACCATCTCGCCGCGCTGGACCGTCAGCCCGACCTCGTCGAGCACGCGGATCACGCCCCCGTCGCCGCCCGTGAACTCCTTCACGAGCCCCTCGGCCTCGATGACCGGCGCATCCGACGCAGCCGCGCCCCCCGCCCGCAGGTCATTCATGACGGATGGCCTCGACCGGATACAGCTTCGCCGCCTGCGAGGCGGGATACAGCGTCGCCAGCGCCGAGATCGCCAGACTGGCCACCACGATCATCACGACATCGAGCAGCTGCATGGCCACCGGCAGATGATCGATGAAATACACCGACGGATCGAGCGCGATGAGCTGATACTTCTCGAGCAGGAGCGCCACCGCGAGCCCCAGCACGAGCCCGCCGAACGTGCCCACCGCACCGACCACCACGCCCTGCATGAGGAAGATCCGCCGAATGCTCGTGGCGGGCATCCCCATCGCGCGCAGAATCCCGATTTCGCGCGTCTTGTCGGCCACGACCATGGTCAGCGTCGACACGATGTTGAAGGCTGCCACGAGCACGATCAGCAGCAGGATGACGCTCATCCCCAGCTTCTCCAGCTTGAGCGCCTGAAAGAGCGAGCGGTTCTGCTCCTGCCAGTCGAGAGCCCGCACCGGCGCATCCACCGAGGCGCGGATGGAATCCGCCACCGCGGGCGCGGTCCAGCGATCGCGCGTGCGCACCTCGATACCGGTCACATCGTTGCCAAAGCCCGCGAAGCGCTGGGCGACGGGCAAGTCGATGTAGAGATACGCATCGTCGTACTCATACATGCCGGTCTCGAACACGCCGCTCACCACCACGGTATCCACTCGCGGAATGATCGCGCCGGTGCTGGCGTTCATCTCGAGCCCCGCCGCGCCGAACAGCACGACAGTGTCACCAGGAAACGCATTGAGCTTGCTCGCCAGCAGCTTGCCCAGCACGGCGCCCGGCAAGGCGATGCTGTCACGGCGGAACGAGAAGTCTCCCAGAATGGCATGCGACCGGATCGTCGTGACGTCGCTCCCCGCGGAGTCCGCGGGGTGGATGCCGACGATCTGCGTGCCGGTCTGGTAGCCCGAGAGATTCCGCACGAGCCCCTGCGTCGTGATGAACGGCGCCGCGCGCACCACCCCCGGCACCTGCATCACCTTCGTGCGCACGGCGGGCCAATCCACCATGCGCATGTCCGAGCCGTACGGCAGCACCCGCAGGTCGGGGCTCCCCACGAGAATCTTCTCGCGGAGGTCCCGCTGCAGGCCGTTCATGACGCCCATGATCACGATCAGCGCACTGACGCCAACCAGCACGCCGCCGATGGCGATCACGCTGATCAGCGACAGCAGACGCGACCCGCGACGACTGCGCAGGTAGCGCCATGCGATGCCGAGCTCGATGCCCCTCATCGTCCGCTGGCCCGGATCACTCGGGGCGCATCGTCGGGAAGAGGATCACGTCGCGGATGTTCGCCGTATCGGTGAGATACATGAACAACCGGTCGATACCGATGCCCACGCCACCGGTGGGCGGCATGCCGTACTCCATCGCCCGCAGGTAATCCTCGTCCACGCCGCTCGCCTCGTCGTCACCGGCCGCGCGCAGCGCCGCCTGCGCCTCGAAGCGCTCGCGCTGATCGATGGGGTCATTGAGCTCGGAGAAGGCATTCGCGAGCTCCTTGCCCTTCGCGAACAGCTCGAAGCGCTCGGTGATGCCCGCCGGCCCGCCACGCTTGGGCTTGGCAAGCGGCGAAAGCTCCTTCGGATAATCCACCACAAACGTCGGCGTATCGATCTTCGATTCGACCAGCGCCTGGAACATCTCGTCGAGCACCTTCGGGCGGCTGAGCGTGGCGACCTTTGCCACGCCGATGCGCTCGGCGGCGGCCCGCAGCTCGGCATCGCTGGCCGTCATCACATCGAGCCCCGCCGCCTTCGACAGGCTGGGGACCCACTCGATCCGCGGGAACGGCGTGCTGAAGGTCGGGACCTTCTCGCCCACGCCCGGAATCGCACGCACGGCATCGGCCGCCGCCACCAGCAGCGACTCGACGCGCCCCATCATGGTGGTGTAGTCGGCGAACGCCTCGTAGAACTCGAGCATCGTGAATTCCGGATTGTGCGTCCGGTCGATGCCTTCGTTGCGGAAATCGTGGCCGATCTCATACACGCGCTCGAAGCCGCCCACGATGAGGCGCTTGAGATACAGCTCGTCCGCGATGCGCAGATAGAGCGGCATGTCGAGCGTGTTGTGATGCGTGATGAACGGCCGGGCCGCCGCGCCGCCATAGAGCGGCTGCAGCACCGGCGTCTCCACCTCGAGATACCCCAGCGCGTCGAGATGCCCGCGGATCGTGCGCGTGAGCGCCGAGCGCGCCCGAAAGAACGCGCGGACTTCGGGATGGACAGCCAGGTCGGCGTAGCGCTGGCGCGCCCGCTGTTCGGTATCGGCGAACGCCGAGTAGCGGACGAGCTGCCCGTCGACCATCTGCTCCTTGCCGAGCGGCAGCGGGCGCAGCGACTTGGAGAGCAGTTCGACGTGGCTCACCTTGATCGTGGCCTCACCGGTGCGCGTCCGCATCATCGTGCCGCCTACACCGATCCAGTCGCCGAGATCGTAGTCACCCAACTGCGCGAACAGCGCGTCGCCCAGTTCATCCTTGCGGAAGTAGAGCTGCACGCGCCCGTCCATGTCGACCAGGTGGGCAAAGGCCGTCTTGCCCTGGCTGCGCCACGAGACAAGGCGCCCCGCCACGCGCACCGCCGGCCCCTCCTCCGCGTCGCCCAGCGCGGCCACGGCGGCACTCGCCGTGTGCGTGCGATCGAAGGAGTAGCCGAACGGCTCCACGCCACCGGCCCGCAGGCGCTCGAGCTTCTCGCGCCGCGCCTTCATCACGAAGTTGAGTTCTTCGCGCTTCTGCTCGGCGGTCAGTTCAGGTTCGGCGCCCGGATTCAGCGTCTCGTCGCTCACGACACGCCTCCCTCGGCGCCGGCCGCGCTCTCCTGCTTGAGATACGCCTGAATGAACGGATCGATATCGCCGTCCATCACCTTCTGGACGTCGGCGATCTTGAGCTCGGTGCGGTGGTCGTTGACCATCGTGTACGGTTGGAAGACGTAGCTGCGGATCTGACTGCCGAACGTGACGTCCTGTTTGTTCGCATCGAAGGCCGCCTTCACGGCCGCCTGCTTCTCCGCCTCGAGCTGATACAGGCGGTTCTTGAGCTGCTTCATCGCCGTCGCCTTGTTCTTGAACTGCGACCGCTCCTGCTGCGAGGCGCACACGATGCCCGTCGGCAAGTGCGTGATGCGCACCGCCGAGGACGTCTTGTTGACGTGCTGCCCACCGGCGCCGGACGCGCGATAGACATCGATCTTGAGATCCTCTTCGCGGATCTCGATGTTGATCTCTTCGTTGACGACCGGATAGACGAACACCGACGCGAAGCTCGTGTGCCGGCGCGCCTGCGAATCGAAGGGCGAGATGCGCACGAGCCGATGCACGCCCGACTCGGGGCGCAGGAAGCCGTACGCATACTGGCCCTTGATCTCGAGCACGGCCCCCTTGATGCCGGCCTCTTCGCCTTCGGACAGGTCGAGCATCTCGAGTTCGAACCCCTTCCGCTCGCACCAGCGCGTGTACAGGCGCTGGAGCATCGACGCCCAATCCTGGGCCTCGGTCCCGCCGGCGCCGGCGGAAATCTCGAGCTGCGCGTCGCGGAAGTCGTCCTTCCCGCGGAGCAGCGACTTGAGCTGATACGCCTCGACGTCGGCCTTGATGCGCTCCACTTCCGCATCCAGGTCGGCGTTCATCCCCTTGTCGGGCTCGAGCTGCAGCAGCTCGTCGAGCTCCCGGGCGCCCTCGATGCGGCCGGTGAGCGAATCCATCGGCTCCACCCAGCCCTTGAGCATCTTCACCTGCTGCACGATGTCCCGCGCGTGCTCCTGGTCGTTCCAGAAGGCGCCGTCGGACATCTCCTCCTCGTACGCGGCTAGCGTCGAGCGCTTGGAGTCGATGTCAAAGATACCTCCGCATCTCAGTGAGCTGCTCGTCCGCCCACGCGAGCACCTTCAGGCGTTCGCCGTCCTGCATGTCATCCTCCACGTACGACGCGAGCCGCTTTCCGCGGTGGAAAGCGGCCCGAAATTGTCTGCTGCCTCTCCGATGCCCAAAGCTATCGGATCCGGCGGGCGGATAACAGTCGTGCGGCGCTCGGAGCCGGCCTAGAAGAGGCGGCGGCCGCCGGCGAGGATCTCGTTGAGCGCGTCCTGGAAATGCGGGGCCCCTTCGGCCACATCGCGACCCACCTGCTCGACATACTCCTCGTAGCTCTTCTTGATCTCCTCGCGGAAGAGCTGGCGGAGCGTCCCGTCGCGCAGCCCTTCTTCACGCTTGGCCGGGTGATAGGCCACGAGATCGGACACGAGCGCCCGGGCGAGGCGTCGCGCCCGCTGCGACGGGTCGGCCCGCAGGAACGGGTTGATCGTGCGCTTGCTGCCCGCCGGCGTCGGCACCATGGATGGCGCCGGGGCGGCCGGGGCGACGGCGGTCGCGGCTGGCGTCCCGAAGGCGGGGGTCGAGCGCGTTGGCGATCCCAATGCCGGTGCGATCCCCGAGAACGTGGGCGTGGCGCGCGGCGGCACCGAGATCACCGCCGGCGGTGGCGGTTCCGTGGCGCGATCCGCTTCCGCCGCGGTACCGAGCGCCGGCGTGGAGAACGCCGGCGTCCGGCGCATCGGCGGCGCGAACGCAGGCGCCGCCGGCGGCGAGACCGGCGCGGCGGAAGCCAGCGAAGGCGCGATGGCGGCGGGCGCACTCGGTGTCGGCAGGCTCGCCGGGACCGACGGCGTCGGCCGCGGCACCGCAAGGCTCGCCGCCGAAGGCGTCACCGACACGGGCAACGTGCCCGCCGCAATGGCGATGATGCCGCCACACACCGAGCACCGCGCTCGTACGCCGGTTGCCGGCACCTTGGCCGGGTCCACACGAAAGACGGACTTGCACTCCGGGCAATTCACCGTCATGACGCGCCTCCCACCACACGCAGCCCCACGCGCTCGTCCGCACGCACATCGGCCCCATGCGCGGTATCCACCGGCGCCTCATCGCGGCGCCGATCCACAGCCCACACCGAGCCCGGCAATGTCTTCGCGTAGCTCTTCATCTCCGTCGCCAACTCGCTCACCTCGATCGCTCGCGTGAAATGGCGCCGCTGATTCGTGACCACGCCCACTGACAACGTCATCAGCGGCACGCGGTGCAACTGTCCCCGGCGGTCCTTGCCGAAGAAATATCCCACTCTGCGATCCTGCTCGGAATACTGCCAGGGGATCAATTCGTCGAAGACATGCACGATTTCGTCGCAAACCCGGGGGGCCGCCGCCAGCGGGACCGTAAACAGGAAATCGTCCCCCCCGATGTGCCCGACGAACCCCTCGCCGCCGCACAGCCCCGTGACCACGTCGTGCAGGATCCGCGCGACCAGCCGAATGACCTGATCCCCGTGGTGATAGCCGTAGCGGTCGTTGAACTCCTTGAAGTGATCGAGGTCGGCGTAACAGGCCGCGAACTTCTCGCCGCTCGCCACCCGGCGGGCCAGCTCGGCCTCGATCTCCCGGGCCCCCGGCAGGCGGGTCGACGGATGGACATCGGTGTCGCGGTCACTTCGGCGCAGCAGGGCGCCGGCCCGGGCGGCCGCCTCCTCCTCGGAGACATCCTCGCGCAGCACCTCATCGGCGCCCGCCGCGAAGGCCGCGGCAAAGCGACTGGCATCGGTGAGCACCAGGACGGGTACGATCCCCGTATAGGCATCCCGCTTCAGTCGCCGGCAGGTCGCCAGCGTGGCATCCGCCCACGCCGCGTCGCCACGGCCGTCCAGCACGATGACGCGGGGGCGCGACTTGAGCGCCGCCGCCACGATCTCCTCCGGGCGCCCGGTCGCCTGCCGCGGTCCGCCCAAGGCATCCAGCCACGCCGATAGCCACGCCGGTTCCTCCCGACCATCGGTCAGGCGAAGCGCGGTCTGGTCTAGGAGGGCGAGCGACATCCGGGCGGCGGATTCGGGTGGGGACCATGCCGGCGCCGGAACCTCCGGTCGCTCGGGACGGGCGCACGTTCCCCTTTGTCAGGAGACGATCCACATTCGCGCTTCGCCACGTGAACGCCAGAGCTCGTCGTGACGAAACGCACACGCCACGTGAGGATTTTCTCAGCTGGTGACGTGACGTGACGGCGACGCCGGTCGCGAAACGGTGCGCGGCCTCGCCGGGGGACCGGCAGTGGCGCTCAGCGCGCCCGCAAACCGATTAGCAGTTGCGACTGCCCGGTGGGCGTCGCGGCGTAGTCGGTCGTGACGCCGTCGAGGCGAAGGCCGCTGGTCCGCCCCTCCTTGCCCGTGCCGAAGCGGCGGACCCGCACGCTGATATAGGCGTCGATCAGGCTGCTCAAGTGGTTCATCGCGACCACGCCAAGCAACGTCGTGGCGCGCTGATAGCTCCGATTCGCACTGCGGATTGTCTGACGATAGACGTCCTGCTGCAGCTGCTGATCGCGCCAACTCCACCGATACTCATCGGTCACCGCCGACGCGAGATAAAACGCGAGCGCCCGTTGATACTCGGGGCTGTTCCTGGCCGGCGTGACGTTCGGATTGGCCCAGTAGTTCTGCCGCGCGAGCAGCCAGCGCGCGCCGTTGTACGTGGTCGGATCCGTCTCCGGTTCCACCGCGCCACTCGACGCTTTGCTGTACGCACCACTCTCGAGAAATTTCTCCATCGACTCGTAGTAATCCCACGTGCCGATGCGCGTTCCCCCGTACGGCTTGCGCGCCACCTCGCTCGCGAGCTGCCGATACGCGCCGCGATCCCGGTTGCCGTCCCGCTCCGCGGCGAGATACTGAATCACGAGAAACGCTTCCGCTGCCACGTAGGCCACGCTGCGCGGTTGCTTGAGCATCGACTGCCCCGCCCCCGGTACGGCCAGCGACGCGAGCGGCGCCCACCACGACGCGGGCGACGCCGAGGGCGCCGGTGTCAGCGCCGGCTTCGTGCTCGGCGAGGCGCGGCCGAGGCCCGCCCGCGTCTCGCGCGGCTGGGCGAGGAGCCATGAGGGCGCGGCTCCCAACAACAGGGCGCCGGCGAGCACGAGCGGCACACGTTCACGGCGCATCAGAAGCGCGCCCGCAAGGTGAAGTAGGTCGCCGACTTGCCCGATTGACTCGAGACGGCGTCGTAGCGCTGCGCGAGGTCAACGCCAAAGCCTTGCCGCTCATACCCGAAGCCAAGCGACGGGCCCTTCCCCTGCCCCGGCTGCTGCCGATAGCCGGCCCGCACGAAGAGCTGATGGTCGTACGCCAGGGTCATCCCGACGCCGCCAGCTGCGCCATCGAGCGCGGGGGCGTGCACCACATCAGCCGCCACGTCGAGCGTGGTCTTGCGCGCCGCCAACGCCTTGCTCGGCACCTGCACGCGAATCCCCATCTGCACCACGCGCGGCAGGGGGTCCGCCTGTTCGGCGTCCTTCACCTGAAGCGCGGGCCCCAGATTGCGTACCGAGATCCCGACCGACACCGGGGTGGTCGTGGGCAGCGCATACTGCGCGCCGACGTCCAGGGCGCTGGTGGAGCCAGAGATCACCGGCTGATCGCCACACGAGCCGCTGCACTGGAAGCGCAGCATCGCAAACTTGTAGGTCAATCCCGCGCTGAGGCGGTTCCCGATCGGTGTCGCATACGACAGCGCGAGCTGGTAGTTGCGATTGGTGATCGTGCCGACCGGCTGGCCGTTCAGATCGGTGGCCTGCTGATCACCGTAGTTCACCAGATACGCCGACGCCGCGAGCGTCCCCAGCACCTTGGACGGGCGGGTGAAGGTGACCATGTCGGTGGTGGCCACCACGGTCTGGCCGTGATGCAGCGCGAGATCGCCACGCGCCATGCGCGCGAGCGCCGCGGGATTCCACCAGATCCCTTCGCTTCCGAGCGTCGTATCGGCGGCAACCGCCTCGCCCTGCCCGACCGCGCGTGCGCCGAAGGGCATGAGCAAGTACAGCCCACCGTTCTGCGCGGCGGCAGGACGGGCCAGAGCGCTCAGCATGACGACCAGCGTCATGGTGAGCCACAGCCGGATACGACGCCCGGACATCAGGGCCGCTGTTCCGGGTCGCCGTACCCGAGGCGGCGGACCGCACTCCGGTTCTTGCGCCAGTTGGGCAGGACCTTGACCCACAAGTCGAGGTAGACCGGTTGGCCGACGAAGCGCTCGATCTTTTCCCGAGCGCTCTTCCCAAGCTTCTTGATCTGCTGGCCGTTGGCTCCGATCACGATTCGCTTCTGGCTGTCGCGTTCAACGTGCAGGACGGCCCGAATGTACAGCGGTGATGAGCCTTCGCGAAACTCCTCAATCTCACACGCGAGCGCGTGCGGGAGCTCGTCACCCAACTGATCCAGTGCCGTTTCCCGCACGAACTCGGCGCAGAAGAATCGCACCGGTTGCGTGGAGATCTCGTCGTCCGGATAGAGATACGGACTGACCGGCAACTTGCCGGTGATGGTGCTCACCAGCGTATCGACCCCACTGCCGCTCGTCGCCGACAGAAAGACGGCGTCGGGATGCAGGACCTGGAGTGCCTCGCGCTGATCGGCGGTGAGGAGATCTGCCTTGTTGAGCGCGAGGATGGTGACGGCGCGAGGCGCGTGGTCGAGTTGCGCCGCGTGTTGGAAGCTTTCGGGAATGGTGCCGCTGGCGTCGACGACATGCACGAGCACATCGGCATCACGCACCGCCGCGAGGGCGGCATTGCGCATGGCGCTGTGCAGGGTGTCGCGGGGCTCGAGCAGTCCGGGCGTATCGAGAATGACCATCTGCGCATCGCCCTCGGTGCGAATCCCGACGATGCGATGGCGGGTGCTTTGCGCCTTGGCCGAGGTGATGGCGAGCTTTTCGCCGACCAGTCGGTTGAGGAGGGTGGACTTCCCGGCATTGGGGAAGCCGGCGACGGTGACGATACCGGCGCGGGTCACGGGTGCGCCGCCGGTGCGGGCACGGGGCGCGTGGTGACCTGGGGGGCGAAGAGAGCGATCATAGGCAGAGACCCAAGTATATACACGAACCCCCCATCCCTCGCAGGGAGGGACGGGGGGTTCGAAGGGGTGCCGGCGACGGCCTACTCTCCCGCGAGCTCTCGCCCGGAGTACCATCGGCGCTATCAGGCTTAACGACCGTGTTCGGGATGGGAACGGGTGTGGCCCTGACGCTCTAGTCGCCAGCGAATCGGGAGCCCGAGGGCTCAAGATTCGACAAACGGAAGGGGTGATCATGGGGCAGCATCGCCACTCCGGGCGAGTGCTGCAAGACGTGCGTGTGCTCTGCGGGATTGCTTCGTCCATGGTGGTAAAACCATGGGGGAGTCAAGCCGCACGGGCGATTAGGACAGCTGCGCTCGGAACGTCTCGCGACGCTTCCACGTGCTGCCTATCGACGGAGTAGTCTCCTCCGGCCCTTCAGGGAGCTCAAGGCTCCAGGGAGAATTCATCTTGGGGGGCGCTTCCCACTTAGATGCTTTCAGCGGTTATCGCCACCGACCATCGCTACCCGGCGTTGCAGCTGGCGCCACAGCCGGGACACGAGCGGGTCGTCCGACTCGGTCCTCTCGTACTAAAGTCCGCTCCCCTCAATTCTCCAACGCCCACGACGGATACAGACCGAACTGTCTCACGACGTTCTGAACCCAGCTCATGTGCCACTTTAACCGGCGAACAG